>JANNKD010000262.1:0-10821 GCA_031396115.1 Gammaproteobacteria bacterium | reverse complement strand
CTCGGCAAGTACCACCCGCACGGCGACGTCGCCTGCTACGAAGCCATGGTCACCATGGCCCAGCCGTTCAACTACCGCTATCCGCTGGTGGACGGGCAGGGCAACTGGGGCGCGGCCGACGATCCGAAGAGCTTTGCGGCGCTGCGCTCCACCGAGGCCAAGCTGTCGCCTTATGCGGAAACGCTGCTCGACGAGCTGGACCAGGGCACCGCCGACTGGGTGCCCAACTACGACGGCACGCAGAAGGAGCCGAAGCTGCTGCCCGCGCGCCTGCCCAACGTGCTGGTCAACGGCACCACCGGCATCGCCGTCGGCATGGCCACCGACATCCCGCCGCACAACCTGCGCGAGCTGGCCAAGTGCTGCATCTACCTGCTGAAGACGCCGGATGCGCGCCTCGGCACGCTGCTGGAGATGCTGCCCGGGCCGGACTATCCATCCGGCTGCCAGATCGTCAGCAGCCCCGAGGAGCTGCGCCAGGTCTACGAGACCGGCACGGGCCAGATCCGCGCGCGCGCGGTGTGGGAAGAGGAGCCGGGCGAGGAGTCCAAGGTCATCGTCATCACGGCGCTGCCGCACCAGGCCTCGCCGGCCAAGATCCTCGAGCAGATCGCGCAGCAGATGCGCGACAAGAAGCTGCCGCTGGTGGCCGACCTGCGCGACGAGTCCGATCACGAGAACCCCACGCGGCTGGTCATCGTGCCGCGCAGCAATCGGGTTGACCGCGACCAGTTGATGGCGCACCTGTACGCGACCACCGAGCTCGAGAAGAGCTATCGGGTGAACCTCAACGTCATCAACCTCGACCACCGTCCGAAGGTGATGAACCTGAAGGACATCCTGCTGGAGTGGCTCGACTACCGGCAGGCGACGGTCAAGCGCCGCCTCGAACACCGCCTCAAGCAGGTCGCCGACCGCATCCACATCCTGCTCGGGCTGATGCTGGCGTACCTCAACCTCGACGAGGTGATCCGGATCATCCGCACCGAGGACGAGGCGAAGCCTGTACTGATCAAGCGTTTCAAGCTGTCGGACATCCAGGCCGAGCACATCCTCGACACCCGGCTGCGCCACCTGCAGAAGCTCGAGGAGATGAAGATCAAGGGCGAGCAGAAACAGCTCGCGGCCGAGCGGGCCGAGATCGAGGAGCTGCTCAAGTCCAAGGCCAAGCTGCAGAAGCTCATCGGTGACGAGATCCGGGAAGACGCCGAGATGTACGGCGACGATCGCCGCTGCAAGATCGAGCACCAGCCGCAGGCGCAGGCCCTCGAGGTCACCGAGATCGTGCCGGCCGAGCCGGTCACCGTGGTGCTGTCGAAAGCCGGCTGGATCCGCGGGGCCAAGGGCCACGACATCGACGCGGCCACGCTGGAGTACAAGGCCGGCGACGAGTATCTCGTCGCGGCGCGCGGCAAGACCAACCAGATCCTGGCGCTGCTCGACAGCAAGGGCCGCGCCTACCAGCTGGCGGCGCGCGACCTGCCGTCGGCGCGCGGCCATGGCGAGCCCGTCACCAGCAAGCTCGACCTCGGCGATGGCGCCAAAGTCGCCTCGCTCATGATCGGCGACAGCGAGGACCGCTACGTGGTCGGCAGCGAGGCGGGCTACGGCTTCGTCGCCAAGCTCGGCGACCTCACCACCGACCGCAAGGCCGGCAAGACTTTCATCAGCGTCCCGGACGGCTCGAAGGCGTTCAACGCCGGACGTGCCGCCAATCCGGCTACCGACCGGCTCGCGGTGGTCACCCACGAAGGCCGCATGCTGCTGTTCCCGCTGTCCGAGCTGCCGGAAATGGCCAAGGGCAAGGGCAACAAGCTGATCAACGTCCGCGGCGAGGATCGCATCATGCACGCCTGCGTCGTGCCGGCCGGAGCGGCGCTGTCGATCGTCAGCGGCAAGCGGACCATGGGGCTCAAGGGCAAGGATCTCGAGCATTACGTCGGCTCGCGGGCCAGCCGCGGGCTGTTCCTGCCGCAGGGCTACCGGACGGTGGCCGTCATGCGGGCGGACACGGGCGAGTCAGCCTCTTGAAAACGCGGTCAAAAGCCCCACTATTGGCATTGGCGCATTACCGGAGTGCCTGAAGACCCATGAAACGCGTGTTCCTGTTCCTGCTGACCAACTTCGCCGTCATGCTGGTGCTGCTGACGGTGGCTTCGTTGCTGGGTGTCAACCGCTACCTCGACGCCAACGGCCTGAACCTCCAGATGCTGGCGGGCTTCTCGCTCGTGTTCGGCTTTGGCGGCGCGTTCATCTCCCTGCTGATGTCGAAGCAGATCGCCAAGTGGTCCATGCGCGTGCAGATCCTCGACCAGCCGCGCAGCGCCAGCGAATCCTGGCTGCTGGCGACCGTCCAGCGCCAGGCCCAGGCCGCCGGCATCGGCATGCCCGAGGTGGGCATCTTCGAAGCGCCGGAACCGAATGCCTTCGCCACCGGCGCCAACAAGAACAAGGCGCTGGTCGCGGTCAGCACCGGCCTGCTCAGCACCATGAAGCAGGAAGAGGTCGAGGCGGTGCTCGGCCACGAGATCAGCCATGTCGCCAACGGCGACATGGTGACGCTGACGCTGATCCAGGGCGTCGTGAACACCTTCGTGATCTTCGCCGCGCGCGCCATCGGCTACGTCATCGACAAGGCCGTGTTCAAGAACGACCGCGGCGTGGGCGCGGGGTACTACCTGACCGTGTTCGTCCTCGACATCCTGTTCGGCGTCCTGGCGATGATGATCGTGGCCTGGTTCTCGCGGCAGCGCGAGTTCCGCGCCGACGCCGGCGGCGCGCACCTGGCCGGGCGCGGCAAGATGGTGGCTGCGCTACAGCGCCTGGCCGGGGCCTACGGCCAGACCTCGCTGCCGAAGCAGATCAACGCCTTCGGCATCAACGGCGGCATCAAGAGTTTGTTCGCCACCCACCCGCCGATCGAGCAGCGCATCGCGGCGCTGCAGCAGGGGTAGCTGTCATCCCCGCGAAAGCGGGGATCCAGCGCGGTGGCACTTCCCTGGATGCCCGCTTCCGCGGGCATGACGGCTATCTAACGTCGGTGGCGAGCAGCACTGCTTCCGGCGCCTGCACGTGGAAGCCCTGGATATAGGTCACGCCCAGTTGCCACAGGCGCGCCATGGCGTTGGCGTCCTCGACCTGGCCGACGATGGTTGCGATCGAGCGCTTCTTGGCCACTTCCATCAGGTCGGCGAAGCGCCTCTGCAGTTTCTCGTCGCTGAAATCCTTGGTGAACGAGTAGTCGAAGCGCACGTAGCCTGGACCCAGGGTGTCGAGCAGCTTCTCCGAGTTCGGCGTCGAGCCGAAGCGGTCGAGGGCGATGTCGGCGCCCAGCGAGCGCAGGGCTTGGGCGAAGGCCTTGGCCTTCGAGACGTGGTTCTCGACCACGGCCTCCTGGATCGTGAACACCAGCTCGCCCTTCTTCAGCGGCCGCTGCTTGACCTGCTCCGCGAGCCACTTGTAGAGGGCATCGCCCTCCCGGATGGTCTGCTCGGACAGGCGCACGAACAGCATCGAGGCGTCGCTGGCGCCGGCGCGCTTGGCCAGCACGGTTAGCGCGCGCGCGATGACCCAGCGGTCGATGGCGACGATCAGGCCGTGTTTCTCGGCGGCCGGGATGAACTCCTTGGCCGGCACTTCCTGGCCGGCCTCGTCGAGCATGCGCGCCAGCACGTCGAAGTGGTGCGTGTCGCCGCCCTCGAGGTTCGCGATCGACTGGTAGGCCAGCTTGAGGCGGTTTTCGGCAAGGGCCTTGCGGATTTGCTCGATCTTGCGCTGGTCCACCGCCGCGGCCTGCGCCGCCTCGGCCGCCGCGCCCATCGTCACCACCTTGTTGCCGCCGTCGCGCGACAGCTGGCGCGTCTCGCGGATCGCGGCGTCCACCACGGGGCTGGCCTTGTCGCTCTTCGACAGCGGATAGCACACGACCGTCACCGCCAGGTGCGTGTCGTAGTTGTCGGTCTTGAACACCAGCGCGGCGACGTCGCTGCGCAGCACCTCGCCGAGCGCGGCGAAGTCGTTGGGGCTCGGCCGCGACAGCACCAGCGCCATCAGCGCGGTGGAGAAGCGGAACACCGATTCCTTCGGGCCCAGGCGGCGGCGCATCAGTTCGGTGAGCTGGGTCAGCGCAAGCTCGGACTCGTGGTAGCCGAGGCGCTGCTCGATGGCGCCGAAATTGTCGACCATGACCAGCACCAGCGCGCGGTGCATCTGCACGTTGGCGTTGATGGCCTGCTCGAGGATGTTGAACAGCTCGATACGGTCCGAGCTGGCCGGTGGCGGCGCTTCCACCTTCTTCTCGATCACCCGCTCGATGACCTTCTCGATCACCTTCGGCACGGTCGCGGCCTCGGCGCGGATCAGGAACTCCAGCATGCGCGAGCCCTCGGACTCGCTGATCGAGACGGCGGCGGTCACCTTGACCGGTTCGCCGTTCGCGTGCGCCAGCAGCATGACCAGGTTGGGCTCGAGCTTGCCCTTGCCCGACGAGAACTGCTTGAGGAACTGCTTGATCGGCGCCACGCCCTCGGCCGCCGCCAGGTCGAGCAACGGGCCGCCGATCAGCGGCTACGCCGACTTCTGTCCGATCAGCGTGGCGAACGCGGCGTTGGCGTGCGTAACGATGCCTTCCTCGACGTGCAGCACGGCGTCGGACGAGCCGGCCATCAGCTTCTCGTGGCGCGCCTCGAAGTCGGCCAGCTTGACGCGCATGCTGCGCAGCTCGCGGATGTGCTGGTGCGTGGTCAGCTCGCGCATGCAGATCATTTCCATGTGCTGCAGCTGCAACTCGTCGCCGGCGAACACCAGGCCGCGTACGCCGCTGCGCAGCGCCGCCACCGTGTCGGCCATGGTGAACGACTTGGTCGCCAGCAGCAGCACCGGCAGGTCGGGCTGCAGCTTGTGGCACAGCTCGAGCACGTCCTTGACGCTGGCGCGCGGCTGGCCGTCCTGGCACAGCACCAGGTCCGGCGTGCTGCGGCGGATGCCGTCCTCGAGGTCCTCGAGGTCGGTCACCCACGCAGCCCGCACGGGGCGGCCGGCGTTGCGCAGGTGGCTCTCGACGCGCTTGGCGATCTCCTCGCCCGAGCTCAGCACCAGCAGCTTCGAGGTGCTGGCCTGCAGCGTGATGGTGCTGTCGGGGCGCGCCGTCATCACCAGCTCAGCGGGGTCTTCGAGGACGCGCCGGCCTCTTCACGCACCAGGCGCGGCACCAGGTAGCCGGGCAGTCGCGCGGCCGCCGCACGCACCAGCTCGCGCGCCCGGGCCTCCGGGACGTCGAAGTGGGCGGCGCCGCGGACGCGATCGAGCATGTGGAGATAGTAGGGTAGAACTCCGCACTCAAACAGCCGGGTAGACAGAGTCACCAATGCGTCAACCGAGTCGTTTACGCCGCTGAGCAGCACGGACTGGTTGAGCAGCGTCACGCCGGCCTGCGCCAGGCGGCGCAGCGCGCCTTGCACCGCCTCGTCGAGTTCGTTGGCGTGGTTGGCGTGGACCACGATGACCTTCTGCAGGCGACCGCGGCCGAGCCACCCCAGCAGCGCATCGTCGACGCGCTCGGGCAGCACAATCGGCTGGCGCGTGTGGATGCGCAGGCGCTGCACGTGCGGCACGAATTCCAGCGCCTGGGCGAAGTGCGCCAGCTTCGCGTCGCTCAGCGACAGCGGATCACCGCCGGACAGGATCACTTCGCTGATCGAGCGATCCATGCTGAGTTCGCGCAGCGTCTGGTCCCAGTGGTCGCGCGAAGCCATCGCCTCGCCGTACGGGAAATGGCGCCGGAAGCAGTAGCGGCAGTGCACCGCACAGGCGCCGGTGGCGATGACCAGCGCGCGCCCCGCGTACTTGTGGATGATGCCGCCGTCCTTGAGCCGGGCGAGGTCGCCGACCGCGTCGTCGGAAAAGCCGGGCACCTCGAGCGCTTCCTCGGGCCGGCCCCACACCTGCAGGAACAGGGGATCGCGCGGGTCGTTCTTGCGCATGCGCGCGGCGTAGCCGCGCGGCACGCGCAGCGGAAAGGTGGCGTCCAGCACCGGCGTGTCGGCCGGCAGCTCGAGGTACGCCAGCAAGTCGGCCGGACTGCCGAAGGCGCGACCCAGTTCCGCTTGCCAGGCCGGCACCTGTCGGGCGGCGGTGTTTGTCTGTATCATTCGCGCCGCATTTTCGCCGGTCGCAGCATAATCGGCAACTGATTGATTATTAGGACAAAAGTCAATGTCTACCTACAGCACGAACGACATGAAGCCGGGCGTCAAGGTTCTTTTTGACGGCGACCCGTATTCGATCCTCGAGAACGAGTACGTCAAGCCCGGCAAGGGCCAGGCCTTCAACCGCCTGAAGATTCGCAACCTGAAGACCGGCCGCGTGATCGAACGGACGCTGCGTTCGGCCGAATCCGCCGAGGCCGCCGACATCGTCGAGCTGGACATGCAGTACCTCTACAACGACGGCGCGTTCTGGCACTTCATGGACCCGACCAATTACGAGCAGCTCACCGCCGACAAGGGCAAGGTCGGCGATGCCGCGATCTGGCTCAAGGAGCAGGACACCGTGAAGGTGCTGCTGTGGAACGGCATCCCGCTGCAGGTCACGCCGCCGATCTTCATTTTGGCGAAAATCGTCGAGACCGACCCGGGCGTGCGCGGCGACACCGTCACCGGTGGCACCAAGCCAGCCAAGCTCGAGACCGGCGCCGTCGTGAAAGTGCCGCTGTTCATCAACGAAGGCGAGATCGTCAAGGTGGACACCCGGACGGGCGAGTATCTCAACCGGGCCGGTAAATAGGTTTCACCCGTCCGGGTGTCCATCCCGAGGAGCGAAGCGACGAGGGATCTCGTTCGGAACGAGATTCCTCGCTGCGCTCGGAATGACACGGTGGAGGGCGACACGATGAGTTGGAAGCCCTCCGCCTCGCTCGAAACCCTCCGCGCCCGCGCCGACCTGCTGGCGCGCATCCGCACGTTCTTCGTCGCGCGCGGCGTGATGGAAGTGGACACGCCAGTGCTGTCGCAGCACGCGACGGTCGACCTCCACATCGACAGCCTGCGCGCGAGCGACGGCCGCTGGCTGCACACCTCGCCCGAGTTCGCCATGAAGCGCTTGCTCGCCGCCGGCAGCGGGGCGATCTGGCAGCTCTGCCACGTGTTCCGCGCCGGTGACCTCGGCCGCCACCACAACCCCGAGTTCCTGATGCTCGAGTGGTACCGCCCGGGCCTCGACCATCACCAGCTGATGGACGAGATCATCGAGCTGATGATCGCGCTCGGCGTGGCGCCCGCAGGCACGGTCGAGCGCTACAGCTACCGGCAGGCCTGGCTTGAGCACGGCGGCATCGATCCCTTCACCGGCAGCGTGCCGGAGCTGGTGCGCGCGCTGTCCGCGCGCGCCGACCCGCCGGCGCATGCGGACGACTTCGATCGCGACGGCTGGCTCGACTTCGGCATGGCCTTCGTGGTCGGCCCGCGACTGGCGCCCGTGGCGCCGTGCTTCGTCTACGACTTCCCGGCCTCGCAGGCGGCGCTGGCGCGGGTGCGGCCCGGCACGCCGCCCGTCGCCGAGCGCTTCGAGCTGTTCTGGAAGGGCCAGGAACTGGCGAATGGATTTCACGAGCTCGGCGATGCGGCCGAGCAGCGCGCGCGCTTCGAGGCCGATCGCGAGCGCCGGCGCGTGGCCGGGCGCGAAGCGCCGCCGTACGACGCGCACCTCATCGAAGCGCTGGCTGCGGGATTGCCGGAGTGCGCCGGCGTGGCGCTGGGCGTGGACCGGCTGCTGATGCTGCTGCTGGGGCTGCCGGAACTCGCGGCGGCGATGCCGTTCGACTACGGCCGCGCCTGAACGATGTCCCAGGCGTAGCGCGCCAGCAGCGCCGACACCACCACCAGGAACACCACGCGCACGAAGCCGCTGCCGAGCTTCAGCGCGAGGCGAGTGCCGACGAACGAGCCGGCGACGTTGCACGCCGCCATCGGCGCGGCTACCGCGTACAGCACGTGGCCGTGAGTGACGAAGTACGCCAGTGCCGCGCCGTTGGTGATGACGTTCACGGCCTTGGCCGAAGCCGAGGCCGCGAGGAACGAGAAGCCGAACAGGCCGACGAAGGCGATGATCAGGAAGCTGCCGGTGCCGGGCCCGAAGAAGCCGTCGTAAAACCCGATGATGGCGCCCGTGGCGAGCCCGACCCAGAACTGCTGCAGGCGCGAGAGCCTGGGCGCGTGCAGCGCGCCAAGGTCCTTGCGCCAGAGCGTGTAGGCCAGCACGCCGACCAGCATCACGAGGATCAGGGGGCGCAGGAGTTCGGGCGGCACGTGCGTGACGGTCTGGGCGCCGACATAGCCGAACACGACGGCCGCGGCGCAGGTCGGCAGCGTCGCGTTCCACTCCATCGGCACCTGCCGCGAATACTGGTACGTCGCCAGCATCGTTCCCCAGATGCTGGCGAACTTGTTGGTGCCGAGCAGCGTCGCCGCCGGCACGCCCGGCATCAGGATGAAGAGTGCAGGGACTTGCACCAACCCGCCGCCGCCGGCGACGGCGTCGATGAAACCGGCCAGGAAGGCGAAACCGCAGAGGTACAACAGCTCGACGTCAGGCACCGTGGGACCGAAAAAGGGGACGCACACAATTATTAATTGTGTGCGTCCCCATTTAGAGCGTGTTCGACGCGTGCGCCGCCAGGCGCGAGCGCTCGCCGCGCGCCAGCGTGACGTGGCCGCCGTGCGGCCAGCCGCGGAAGCGGTCGACGACGTAGGTCAGGCCCGAGGTGGTCTCGGACAGGTACGGCGTGTCGATCTGCGCCAGGTTGCCCAGGCACACCATCTTGGTGCCGGGGCCGCAGCGCGTGATCAGCGCGCGCATCTGCTTGCTGGTCAGGTTCTGCGCCTCGTCGAGGATAATGAAGCGGTTCAGGAAGGTGCGGCCGCGCATGAAGTTCAGCGAGCGGATCTTGATGCGCTTGGCCAGCAGCTCGTTGCTGGCGGCACGCTCCCAGTCGCCGGCCTCGGTGGTCTGCGTCAGCACCTCGAGGTTGTCCATCAGCGCGCCCATCCAGGGCGTCATCTTTTCCTCTTCGGTGCCCGGCAGGAAGCCGATGTCCTCGCCCAGCGGCACGGTCACGCGCGTCATGATGATCTCGCGGTAGCGCGGCTCGTCGAGCGTCTGCGCCAGGCCGGCGGCGAGCGTCAGCAGCGTCTTGCCGGTGCCGGCGGCGCCCAGAAGAGTGACGCAGTCCACGTCCGGGTCGAGCAGCAGGTTCAGCGCGAAGTTCTGCTCGCGGTTCTTGGCGTGGATGCCCCACACCGGGTGCTTGCCCGAGCGGTAGTCGCGGATCACGCGCAGCTCGGCGGAGGTGCCTTCGAGCGATTGCACCACCAGCTCGAGGCCCTTCTCGGCGTCATCGGGCAGGTACAGGAACTGGTTCGGGTACCAGTCCTTCACCAGCGGGCCCTTCAGGCGATAGCACGCCTCGCCGGTCTTCTTGTCCTGCCACGATTCCATCTTGTCGCTGTGCGTCTGCCAGAAGTCCGGCGGCAGCGTGGCGTAACCGGTCGGCAGCAGCTCGAGGTCGTCGAGGACCTGGTCGTTGTAGTAGTCCTCGGTGTGGACGCCGACGATGGCGGCCTTGATGCGCAGGTTGATGTCCTTGGACACCAGCGTGATGCGCCGGTCCGGGTGCTGCGTGCGCAGCGCCAGCGCCGTGAGCAGGATCGAGTTGTCGGGCTTGTTGCCCGGCAGCACGTCGGGCAGCGAGGCGTCCGACGGGCGCGTCTGGAAGTACAGCCGGCCCGAGGCCGGCTTGCCGTCCTTGATGCTCTGCTGCGTCGTCGGCAGCTGCAGGCCCTGCTCGATCATCGGGTGATCCTTCTCGCGCATCAGGTCATCGAGGAAACGGCTGACCTGGCGCGCGTTGCGCGAGACTTCCGACGTGCCCTTCTTGGCCGCGTCGAGCTCCTCGAGCACCACCATCGGGATGAACAGGTCGTGCTCCTCGAAGCGATACAGCGCGCTGGGATCGTGCATCAGCACGTTGGTATCGAGGACGAAAATGCGCTTTTTCATGTGGGTCCTGTCATGCCCGCGGCCGCGGGCATCCGGTCTGGATTCCCGCTTGCGCGGGAATGACGAGCTCAAAGGGTTTTCACGGCCGCGAGGACTTCGGCCGCGTGTTCCTGGACCTTCACGCCGCGCCATTCGCGGCGCAGCACACCGTCGCCGTCGAACAGGAAGGTGCTGCGGTCCACGCCCATGTACTTGCGGCCGTACAGGCTTTTTTCCTTGATCGTGTCGAAGGCCTTGCAGGCGGCCTCGTCGCCGTCCGACAGCAGCGGGAACGTGAACTTGTACTTGGCGGCGAAGTTCTCGTGGCTGCGCACGCTGTCGCGCGAGATGCCGAGGATCTCGGCCCCGGCCTTCTGGAAGTCCTTGTACAGGTCGCGGAAGTCGATGCCTTCCTGCGTGCAGCCCGGGGTGTTGTCCTTCGGATAGAAGTACACCACCAGGGCCTTGCCCTTGAAATCGGCGAGGCTGATGTCCTTGCCGCCGGTCGCGGGGAGCTTCAGTTTCGGAAGCTTGCTGCCAGTCTTCATGTCGTGCTCAGGTCTTGATGGGGTCCAGCATGCCGTCGGCGTTGAGGTCGTCGCACAGGTCCATGAACTGGTCACGCAACGCCTGGGGGTGCTGGCTGACCGGGACGTGCAGCACCATCTGCACGCTGCACATGCCGGCGCCGGTGTACGACGACTGGTATTTCTGCGTGACGATCTCGGCCACGTCCACGTCCTGCGCGTGGAAGAACTCGAGCAAATGCAGCAGCAGGTCCTGCTGCTG
>JANNKD010000229.1:0-8416 GCA_031396115.1 Gammaproteobacteria bacterium | reverse complement strand
CGAAGCCAGGACGACGCCGTCTTTGACGCCGAGATCCACGTGGACGCAGCCGAGCTGGCACCGTTTGTGCGGCGACACCTGGCGCCTGTCGCTGCACCTGGCCAACGGCGAGACCTGGTTCCAGGCCGTGGTGATCGCCGCGCAGGCGCTGCTCGCGCTGATGGTGCTGGCCGGCTACCGCACGCGCGTCGCCGCCGTGCTCAGCTTCGTGCTGCTCGGGTCGCTGCACAACCGCAACCCGATGATCCTGGTCGGCGGCGACAACCTGCTCATGTTCCTGTGGTTCTGGGCCCTGTTCCTGCCGATCCACGCGCGCTGGAGTGTGGACGCCGCGTTGTCGTCACGGCCGCCACCGGAACGCAGCCTGCACCTGTCGTGGGCCTCGGCCGCGCTGACGCTGCAGGTGCTGTACACGTATTTCTTCAGCGCCGTGCTCCAGGCCGGCGCCGACGGGTGGCCGGACGGCACGGCGGCCTGGTCCGTGTACGGCTTCGCATGGCTCGGCCCGATCTTCGCCTCGCTGACCGTGCTGCTCGGCCGCTGGTGGTGGGACTGGGCCGCGCGCCGCGCCGACCACGGGCGCCACTTGAAGATCTACTACGACCAGGACTGCGGGTTTTGCCTGAAGTCCTGCCTGCTGTTGCGCCATTTCCTCGTGCTGCCGCGCACCGAGATCCTGCCGGCGCAGGGCAGCACGCGCGCCAGCGCGTTGATGCAGGCGCAGTACTCGTGGGTCGTCATCGACGGCGAGGACGTGGCGCACACGCGCTGGAACGCGTGGGTCGCGCTGCTGCGCCACTCGCTGCTGTTCGGCTGGACCTGGCGGCTGGCGAGCCTGCGGCTGTGGGAGCGGCCTGGCAACATCGTCTACGACTGGGTCGCCCGGCACCGCGGCGCCTTCGCCTCGCTCACGGCGTGGCTGCTGCCGGAACGCGCGGTGACCTTCGAGGCCGGCCGTGGCGCGCAGCGCGTCGCCGCGGTCATGCTGTTCGTGCTGCTGTCGTGGAACCTGGTGTCGATCGGCGCGCTGCCGGTGGCCGTGGCGGCCGTCGAGGCGCCGGTGATCCGCATGCTGCGGCTCGACCCGGTCCGGAACCTGTTCGCGCCCTACCCATGGCGCGACGACGGCTGGTTCGTGGCGCCGGCACGACGCGAGGACGGCGTCGACGTGGACGCGCTGCGCCCCGGCGAGCCGCTGTCGTACGCGCGCCCCGGGACCCTGCACGAGACGCCGATCCGCTGGCGCGCCTACCGCAACCGCATCTGGGACCGGGACTTCGCCATCCACCGCCAGGAATATGCGCGCTTCCTGTGCCGCGACTGGAACCTCCGCGCCGCGCCGGGCCAGCGCATCCTGTCGCTCAAGCTCGTCTACATGCTCGAGCGCTCGCAGCCGCGCGGCGTGCCGACCCCGGTCGAGCAGCGCGTGGTCTGGCGGCACGACTGCGTGCCGCCGGAAAAACCGGAAGACGAGGAACCCGTTGATTGACATCGGCGCGAACCTCGCCCACGACAGTTTCGACCGCGACCGCGATGCCGTGCTGGCGCGCGCGCGCGAGGCCGGCGTCGCCCCCATCGTCGTCACCGGCAGCAGCGTCGACAGCTCGCGCAAGGCGCTGGCACTGGCACGCGCTCACCCCGGCGTGCTGTACGCCACCGCCGGGCTGCATCCGCATCACGCCACCGAGTACTCCGCGGAGCACGCCGCGCTGTTCCGCGAGCTGGCCGGCCACGCCGAAGTGGTCGCGCTCGGCGAGTGCGGGCTCGACTATTTCCGCAACTATTCGCCGCACCCCGACCAGCGCCGCGCCTTCGCCGCGCAGCTCGCGCTGGCGGCCGAGCTGGGCAAGCCGCTGTTCCTGCACCAGCGCGACGCGCACGCCGATTTCCTGCCGATGCTGCAGGAGCACCGCGCGCAGCTGGCCGGCGTCGTGGTGCATTGCTTCACCGACACGCAGGCCGCGCTCGAAGACTACCTGGCGCTGGGCTGCTCGATCGGCATCACCGGCTGGGTGTGCGACGAGCGCCGCGGCCTCGCGCTGCGCGAAGCGGTGAAGGCGATCCCGGACGACCGCCTGCTGGTCGAGACCGATGCGCCGTTCCTGCTGCCGCGCACGGCTCCAAAACCAGCGCACCGGCGCAACGAGCCGATGTTCCTGCCCTACGTGGTGCGGGCGCTGGCCGAGGCGCGCGGCCAGGACGAAGCGCAGGTCGCGCGCATCACGAGCGACAACGCCAGGCGTTTCTTTCGCCTGGCCTAATCCGTGACCGCGCCGGTATCGGCGCCGCTGACCACTTTCGCGTACTTGCCCAGCACGCCCCTGGTGTAGCGCGGCTCGGGCTGCTTCCAGGCCTTGCGGCGCCTGGTCAACTCGGCCTTGCTCACGTTGAGCTGGACCAGGTGCCGCGTCGCATCGATCGTGATCGAGTCGCCGTTCTTCACCAGCGCAATCGGGCCGCCGGCAAAAGCCTCCGGCGCGACGTGGCCCACGACCATGCCCCAGGTGCCCCCCGAGAAGCGCCCGTCGGTGATGAAGCCGACCGACTCACCCAGGCCCTTGCCGATGATCGCGGAGGTCGGCGCCAGCATCTCGCGCATGCCCGGCCCGCCGCGCGGGCCTTCGTAGCGGATCACCAGCACGTCGCCGGCCTTGATGCGGTCGCCGAGGATCGCCTTCATCGCCGCGTCCTCGGAGTCGAATACTTTCGCCGGGCCGGTGATGACCGGATTTTTGAGACCCGTGATCTTGGCCACGCATCCGCGTGGGGCAAGGTTGCCTTTCAGGATGGCGAGGTGCCCGTGCGCGTACATGGGCTGGTCGAACGGCCGGATCACGTCCTGATCGTTACGCGGCTCGGCCGGAACGCGCTCGAGTTCCTGCGCCAGCGTGCGGCCCGTGATGGTGACGCAGTCGCCGTGCACGAGCTTGTGCGCGAGCAGGATCCTGAGCACCTGCGGCACGCCGCCGGCCTTGTGGAAATCGGTCGCGACGTACTTGCCCGAGGGCTTGAGGTCGCATAGCACCGGCGTGCGCCGGCGGATGCGCTCGAAATCGTCCAGCGTCCACTTCACGCCCGCGGTATGCGCGATCGCGAGGTAATGCAGCACCGCGTTGGTCGAGCCGCCGGTCGCCATGACCAGCGCGATGGCGTTCTCGAGGGATTTCCGGGTGACGATGGCGCGCGGCTTCAGGTTGTTCCTGACCGCCTCGACCAGCACCTTCGCCGACTGCGCGACGCTGTCGCCCTTCTCCGGGTCGGGATTGGCCATCTGGCTCGAGCCGAGCAGGCTCATGCCGAGCGCCTCGAACGAGGAGCTCATGGTGTTGGCCGTGTACATGCCGCCGCACGCGCCGTAGCTCGGGCAGGCGTTCCTCTCGATGCCGTCGAAATCCTCCTGCTTCATCTTGCCGGCGGTGAACGCGCCCACCGCCTCGAACGGCGAGACGATGGTCAGCGCCTGGCCTTTCCAGTGGCCCGGCTTGATGGTGCCGCCGTAGCAGAAGATGCCGGGCACGTTCATGCGCAGCAGCGCCATCAGCGAGCCCGGCATGTTCTTGTCGCAGCCGCCCAGGCACAGCACGCCGTCCATGAACTGCGACTGCGCGGCGGTCTCGATCGCATCGGCGATGACCTCGCGCGACACCAGCGAGTACTTCATGCCCTCGGTGCCCATCGAGATGCCGTCGGTCACGGTCGGGAAACCGAAGGTCTGCGGCATGGCGCCGGCTTCGCGCACCGCCGCCTCGGCCCGCGTGGCCAGCGGCCCGAGCCCGGCGTTGCACGGGTTCATGGTCGAGGCGCCGCTGGCGATGCCGACGATGGGCTTGTCGAAATCGCGGTCGGTGAAGCCCACCGCGCGCAGCATCGCGCGATTCGGCGAGCGGGCCACGCCCGCGGTGATGGTCTTGCTGCGGCGGTTCGGCGAGTCGGTCACTTCGGCTGCACGATCCGCAGGTACGGTTTGAGCGTCTTCCAACCCTGGGGGAACAGTTTCTTCGCGTCCTCGTCCTTCACCGACGTCGGGATGATCGCGGCCTGCCCGGGGCGCCAGTCCGCCGGCGTTGCCAGGTTCTGCTTCGCGTTGAGCTGCAGCGCGTCGATCACGCGCAGGATTTCGTCGAAGTTACGCCCCGCGCTCATCGGGTAGACCAGGATCAGCTTGACCTTCTTGTCCGGGCCGATCACGAACACGTTGCGCACCGTCATGTTGTCCGCCGCCGTGCGCGTGGCCGCGGCACCGCCCGCGGCGGCGGGCAGCATGTTGTAGAGCTTGGCGACCTTGAGCTCCGGGTCGCCGATCATCGGGAAGTTCACTTTCGCGCCCTGGGTCTCCTCGATGTCCTTCGCCCAGCGCTCGTGGTCGTCGGTGGCGTCGATCGACAGGCCGACGACCTTCACTCCACGCTTGTCGAACTCGGGCTTCAGGCGCGCCACCGTGCCCAGCTCGGTGGTGCACACCGGCGTGAAGTCCTTCGGGTGCGAGAACAGCACGCCCCAGGAGTTGCCCAGCCAATCGTGGAATTTCAGCTTGCCGGCGGTGGTGTCGGCTTCAAAGTCGGGGGCGACGTCGCCCAGTGACAGTCCCATGTGAGTCTCCGCTGGAATTTGGGGCGCCCATGATAAGACTAAGGAGGTAATGGCGGGGCCGGCTTGCGCGAGAAGCGCAGCATCTCCTCGGTCACGGCCCGCACGCGGTCCATGCGCGCCGGCTGGTCGAGGCGGTCGTAGTCGTGGCTGTAGACCGGGAAGCCGCCGAACGGCGAAAACAGCGTGACGCGATCGGCCTCGTACAGGCCGGTGTCGTTGTAGTCCACCACCGCGAGGAAATCGCGCCGTCCTTCGGTCTGGCGCAGCGGCCAGCCCGAGCTGTACGCCAGTGAGGGTGTGCTGCAGCCGAGCGCGTCGGTCAGCACGGTCGGCGCGAGGTCGTTGTGGGTGGTGAAGTACGCGACCTCCGCGCCGGGCTGCCAGCCGCGGCCGCGCACCAGCAGCGGCACCTGCAACTGGTACGGGCTGAAGTTGCCGTTGTGTCCCCAATAATTCTTGCCGGTGTCGTTGAACTCCTCGCCATGGTCGCTGGTGACGATCAGCAGCGTGTCGTCCATCCGCCCGCTCTTGCGCAACGCGTCGATGACCAGGCCCACCTGCGAGTCCACGAAGTGCAGCGCATTGCGGTAGCGGTTCAGGTACGGCGTCTTGTCGAAGTCCGGGCCGAGAGCCATGTGGTTGACCTGCTCCCACGAGGGCTTGAACGGCAGCGCATAGTCCGGCGGGAAGTCGTACGAGTGCACCGAGTTCAGCCACAGGAAGCCGAAGAACGGCTTGGCCGCGCGCGCCGGATCGGACAGGAACTCGACCATGTCGGCGGTCACGCGGCGGTCGCGCTCGTGCGGCCGGTCGCCGGGGGTCTTCAGCCGCAGGCCGGGAATGCCGCTGAACACCGTGCGATCGAACTCCGGGTGCACCAGCGGCGAGCTGCCCAGGATCTTGAGGTCGTACTGTTGGCGCACCAGCTCGCTCATCATCACCGGCGGCGTCTGGTGACCGAGCACCGGGAACCAGTAGCTGCCGGGGATGCCGTAGAAGATCGAGAAGATGCCGAAACGGGTGACGTTGCCGCCGCTGACGTGCTGGGTGAAGCGCAACGACTCCGGCACCAATCTGGACATCTGCGGCGCGTGGACCGGATCGAGATGGTCGCCACGCCAGGCATCCACCACGATCAGCAGCACGTTCTGTCGCGTCGGCGAGGGGCACTCGAGCGGCTGGCTCGGGTAGAACAAGGCGCGTTTGCCGCCGCCGGGCGCCGACGGCTGCCCCGCCGCCTCGAAGTCGGTGACGCCTAGCTTGCGGAACAGGCGCTTGGCCGTCACGGGCTTGTAGAACGGGAAGTTGCCGGTTTCCTGCGTGATGCTGACCTGGTAGTGCGCGTCGGCCCACGCGTACCAGAGGTTCATGACCACGAACAGCGCGGCCCAGCCGACCCACAGCGGCCTGGCGAAGCGCCCGATGCGGCTGGCGGCGAGCTTGCGGCAGGCCGCGAACAGGCCGAGCTGCGCACCGGCGATGGCGAGCGCGCCGGCGGCGAGCCCCCATAGAGCCATCGGCGAGAACACCAGGAAGGTCTCGGCCCCTGCCCCGCCGAGGATCAAACCCCACACGTACGGGCCCAGGTGCATGCGGTACTGCGAGAAAACCACGGCGTCCACCGCCATCACGCACGCCGCAAGGCCGCCGAACACCCCTGCGCCCATCCACGGCACCGGCCGCCACGGCAGCAGCACGACCGCCAGCGCCGCCGGCACGCCGATCAGCACCAGCGCGAGCAGGGGCCAATGCGCCAGCGTGTTGAGGACGCGGTAGACCGCGGCCGGCAGGTTCGTCGCAGGCTCGATCACCCCGCTCCAGAAGTACGCGGTCACCAGCGCGAAGAACAGCGCGTTGGCGAGGACGAACCAGCCCAGGCCGTGCAGCAGGGAGGCCCGGGTATGAGTGGGGGTGGACATGGCAGCGCGCTATTTTACGGGGGCGGCGCCGCGCGTCTTGTGGTGAAAGCGCGCCGACAGGCCCGCGGCGGCGCAGGCCAGCCCGGCGATGAAACCGAGCCAGATCCCGCCGGGGCCGAGCGGGGTCTCGAACGCCAGCGCCACGGCCAGCGGCAAGCCGACCAGCCAGTAGGCCGCCACCGTGATCAGCATCGGCAGGCGCGTGTCCTTGATGCCGCGCAACGCGCCGTTGGCCGTGGCCTGGACGCAGTCGGCGAACTGGAACACGGCGGCGTAATAAAGGAAGCCCGTGGCCAGCGCGGCCACGCCCGGGTCATCGGTGTAGCCCGCCACGATCGGCGCCGGCAGCAGCGCCATCACCGAAGCGGACACCAGCGCGAAGCAGGCGCCCAGGCCGATGCCGGCGATGCCGCGCAGGCGCACGGCCGCCGCGTCGCCCGCGCCAGCGGCGTGGCCGACGCGCACCGTGGTCGCCATGCCGATGGACAGCGGCACCATGAAGGTGATCGAGGCGAAGTTGATGGCGATCTGGTGCGCGGCCATGGCCGCCGTGCCGAAGCGCGCCATCAACAGCGCGCCGATCAGGAACAGCCAGGCTTCCGCGGTGAGGATCAGCGCGATCGGCGCGCCGAGGCGCAGCACTTCCGCCGACGCCGCGCCCGGGTGCCAGCCGTCGCGGCGGTACAGCTCCAGCCCGCGCAGCTGCGGATGCCAGCGGTACATGAGCGCGAAGGCCAGCACCATCACCACGCCCGCAATCGCGGTGGCGATGCCGCAACCCTGCGGGCCGAGCGCGGGCAGGCCCCAGGCACCGTTGGCGAGCCCGTAGGCCAGTACCGCGTTGACGATGAAGCCCGCGAGGCCCGCCCACAGCGTCGCGCGCGTCTGGCCGGCGCCGTCGGCGGCGTTGCGCAGCGCGAAGAACAGCGCGAAAGGCACCGCGCCCGGCGCGATCGCGCGCAGGTAGCTCTCGGCGTAGGCGCGCGTCGGCGGCTCGAGTTGCAGCACGTTGAGCACCGGGTCGGTGACCGCGAGCAGCACCAGCATCCACACCAGCCCCATCAGCGCGGCCAGCGTCAGCGCGCCACGCAGGAAGCGCCCGGACTCCGCGGCGGGCCGGCCCGCTCCCAGGCGCTGCGCCACGATCGGCGACACCGCCATGAACAGGCCCATGAACAGCACGAAGATCATGAACCACAGGTTGGTGCCCACGGCCACGGCCGCGAGCGGCGCGGCGCCGAGCCGGCCGGCGACGATCGTGTCCACCGTGCCCATGCTGACGAACAGCAACTGCGCGACCACCAGCGGCAGCCCGAGCCGCAGGTTGGCGCGCGCTTCGGCACGCAAATCGGAGGTGGGGAGAATTCGCATCACAATCAGCGCCTACGCGCCGGACCGCAAGGAAGGGCGCAGATTCTACCCGTAAGCCCTTGGCTTTCCTCGCAACTCACTGGACGCCGGTTTCCTTGGGTGCGCGCGCGAACGGGGACTATAGTCGTCGCCAGTCCACGCGCCGGAGAGACGCACATGGGCATCGCCAGCACCGTTCGCGATTACCTCGATGAAGCCGGCGTGGACTACCAGCTCCTGCACCACCCCTTCACCCCCAACAGCCGTAGCGCGGCCACTGCTGCTCGCATTCCCCCCGACCAGCTGGCCAAGCCGGTGTTGCTCGAGGATGACAAGGGTTACCTGATGGCGGTGGTGCCGGCCTCACGGCGCGTCGAACTGCAGAGCCTCGAGAAGCAGTTCGGCCGCCGACTGGTGCTGGCGACCGAGCGCGAAGTGCAGGACCTGTTCTCGGACTGCAGCAAGGGCGCGGTGCCGGCGATCGGCCAGGCCTACGGCCTCGACGTCATCTGGGACGAGTGCCTCGCGTCGTGCGCCGACGTCTATTTCGAGGCCGG
>JANNKD010000219.1:0-3197 GCA_031396115.1 Gammaproteobacteria bacterium | reverse complement strand
GCCATGCGGCACAGCACGGCGGCGGTCTCGACCGTCTCGCGCTGCACCGGCTCGCTTGATCCGGTGATGCACAGCGCGCGTGTGGTCGGGATGCCGAGCCCGGCCATGGCCTCACCGCACAGGTATTCGCGGATGGACGAGCGCAGCACGGCGCGGCCGTCGCCGAAGCGCGAGTACGGCGTCTTGCCGGCGCCCTTGAGCTGCAGCTCCCACAGCTCGCCGCGCCCCGTCTTTTCGGAAGTGCCGCGCACCTGCCCGATCAGGATGGCGCGCCCGTCGCCAAGCTGGGGCACGAACACGCCGAACTGGTGGCCCGCATAGAGCATCGAGAGCGTCATGCCACCGGGCAGCGGCGCGTTACCAGCCATGACGGCGGTGAACCCGGGGTGCTGCGCCTGCGCCGGGTCGAGGTCGATGAGCTTTGCCGCGGCGGGATTGAACGCGACGAGGTGCGGCTCGGGCAGCGGCGTCGGCGGCACGACCGAGAAATAGTTGTCGCCGAGCGCCGGCAGGCGCGCGTCGTGGTTCAGCGTTTCCAGCGTCCGGTGCATCCGGACACTTTAGTGCTTAGAGTGCGGCCATGAGCGACGCCCAGGTGCTGATCGGGGCTGGCGCGACCTGGTTCGCGCAGAACTCCGACCGTGAGCCGAGCGAGCCGCAGCCGGTGCTGCGCCTGCCGGCGGCCGCCGACGACGCGCCGACGCTGCGCACCACCTACATCGAGCTGCCGCAGGTGCCGCGGCGCTTTGGGGTGATCCTGTCCAAGCCGGTGTGGTGCTGGGGCGGCGAGATGGGCGTCAACGCGCCGGGCGTGGTGATCGGCTGCACCCCCGTATACACGCGCCGCGCCAGCCGCACGCCGGCCTTGCTCGGCGTGGACCTGGTGCGGCTGGGCCTGGAGCGTGGCGCCTCGGCCGGCGAGGCGCTCGAGATCCTCATCCGCCTGCTCGAGCAGCACGGGCAGGGCGGGCCGGCGGGCTTCCGGGACAAGCGGCTCTGCCACGACAGCTCGTTCCTGGTCGCCGACGCGCTCGACGCCTGGCAGCTCGAGACCGCCGGACGCGACTGGGTCACGCGCCGCATCGCCGGGCAGTGCGCGATCGCCAACGCGCTGACGATCGGTGCGGATCGCGACCTGCGCTCGGTGGCGGTCGCGCCGGGCACCGATTTCGCGCGCGCGTTCGGCACGCGCGTGCAGCCGTTGCTGGCCCGCGCCCGCGAGCGGCGCGAGCTGGCGCTGGATTACCTGGGTCGCGCGGCGACGCCGTCGCTGGCGCGCATGGCGTTCCACCTGCGCGCGCACCGGCGCGACAACGAGGATCCCGCCGACGGCAGCAACGCCGACGTCTGCATGCACGCGGCCGGCTTCATCCGGCGCCACCAGACCACCGGTTCGATGATCGCGCGGCTGAGCGCGGCCGGCGCCACCGCGCTGTTCACCGGCACTTCGGCGCCGTGTCTGTCGATCTTCCGGCCGGTCGCCTTCGACGGCGAGTTCTCGGTGCTGACGCCGGCCGGCAAGCAGGTCGAGGTGCTGCTGTGGCGGCGCCACGAACTGCTGCACCGGCGCGCGCTGGCCGACCCGGTGCTGCGCCTGCGCCTGCGCGCCACGCGCGACGAGATCGAAGCGAAGATTTTCGAGCAACTCGCGGCGCCGCAGCCGGACGCCGGCGCGCTGGCGCGTGCCGACCGCCTGGCGGCGGCCTGGCACAAGGTGCTGTGGGAGTCGCTGGACCCGCGTCCGGCGCGCCGCGGCGCGCGCTTCTGGCGCCGCGTCAGCGCCGAGGATGGCCTGATGGGGTGAGCGCTGGCCACATCCGCGTCATGCCCGCGGAAGCGGGCATCCAGTGCCTTCAGGAGCTTCTGGATTCCCGCTTTCGCGGGAATGACGTTGATCGGAGCTTCGGCCTCACGGCGGCGGCGCCGTCACCGGCAGGTGCTCCTTCTTCCACTGCATCGCCGAGCGCACGCGGTTCGAGCCACTCGGGTGGTCGTAGAAGATGACCTCTTCCCAGTAACCCGGGTTGATCTTGCGGTACTCGGCGAGCTGCATCGCCACCATGGCGAAGCCGTCGGCCTGGCCCGACGTGGCGATGCCGAAGCGGTCGGCCTCGACTTCGTTGCTGCGGATGATGCTGTTCATCACCGGCGTCAGCAGGAAGAAGTAGATCGAGAACAGCACGCCGAGCAGCGGCACGCCGGCCGGATCCGTGATGCCGGTCACGCCCCAGCGCGCACCCCAGCGCGCTACCGCGTAGTTGAAGGCCCACGCCACGCCGGCGAAGCCGATCACCACGATCCCGGCGAAATACACCAGGATTTCGTAGATGTGGTTGAGCACGTAGTGGCCGAGCTCGTGGCCCATCACCGCCTCGATGCTCTCGGCCGAAGAGCGGTTGAGCAGGTTGTCGTTCAGCGCGATGCGCGTGGTGCTGCCGAAGCCGGCGACGTTGGCGCTGATCTTCTTGGTCTGGCGCGAGGCGTCGAACCAGTACACCTCGTCGGCCGGCACGCCGCTGGCGTGGGCGATGGACAGGATGCGGTCGCGCAGCGGGCCCTGCGGCAGCGCCTTGTAGTCGTTGAACAGCGGATCGATCCACATCGGCGAGATGAAGATGGTGAGCACCAGGAACCCCATCCCCACGCCCGAGCCCCACAGCCACCAGGCGCGTCCGGTGCGGCGGAACACGGCGTACAGCACCGAGATCAGCAACGCGCCCAGCACCAGGGCGATGGCGAGGCCGACGAGCTGCTCGCCGAACCACGGGCCGAAGGTCTGCGTGGCGAGCTCGTAATGGTGCTGGCGCCAGAACTGCGAGTACCACGTCAGCGGGAACGCCAGCACGGACGCCACCGGCACGTAGAGCAGGGCGTAGATCGCGGTGCGCGCGGTGGCGTTGGTTGCCACGCGGTTGGCGAAGTCGCGCATGCGCGCGGACACGCCCATGAAAAGAAAGACGAACGCCAGCGCCAGCTCGTACAGGAAGCTGAACAGCTGCAGCCAGTAGCCGCCCTCGAAGTAGGCCTTGGAACGCGCGCGCTGCTCGGGCGTCAGGGTCTCGACCCAGGCCTGCGTGGCGCGCTCGACGTCGAAGTCCGGTCCGGCCTGCGCGCCGGCCGGCACGACGAGCTGGACCTTGGCGGCGAGCGGCTCGGCGGCGGCTTGGGCGGGTGGGTCCTCGGCGCGGGCAGGTCCG
>JANNKD010000213.1:0-9699 GCA_031396115.1 Gammaproteobacteria bacterium | reverse complement strand
TGCCCGAGCCGGTGGTGATGAACACGAAGCTGCCGTCGTCGCTGACTTCCGCGCCGAAGCCCCACTTGGGCTGGTCGGGTCGCTCGTAGATCATCACGTCGTCGGACTGCGCCGTGCCGAGGCGGTGGTAGTAGAGCTTCTGGTGCGCGAGGTCGTCGAAGGTCTGGTCCTTGGCTTTCGCATCCTTCGGCGGATCGGGATAGCGCGTGTAGAAGAATCCCTTGCCGTCCTTGGTCCAGCTGATGCCGGAGAACTTGATGCGCAACAGTTTGTCCGCCAGGGGCTTGCCGGTGCCGACGTCGAGCACGCGAAACTCGTTCCAGTCGGAACCGGCGGCGGCCAGGCCATAGGCCATGTGCTTGCCGTCCGGCGCCACTTCCCACTGCGTCAGCGCGATGGTGCCGCCGCTGCTCAAGGTGTTCGGGTCGAGCAGCACGCGCGCCTCTTTGGCGTCCTTGTCCTGCACGTGCAGCACCGACTGGTTCTGCAGGCCGTTGTTGCGCGTGTAGAACAGCGCGCCGGCCTTGCGGTACGGCACGCCGTAGCGCTCGTAGCTCCACAGCTCGGTCAGGCGCCTGTGGTAGGTCTCGCGCGTCGGCAGCGCCTTCAGGAACGGCATCGTCACGCGGTTCTGCGCCTGGACCCACCGGGCCGTTTCCTTCGAGTCGGTGTCCTCGAGCCAGCGGTACGGATCGGCGACCTGGGTGCCGAAATAGTCGTCCACGACGTCGCCACGGGCGGTTTGCGGGTACTGCAGCGCGGCCGCGGCGGCCGGGAACAGTGCCGCGCAGGCGAGGGGAGCGAGCAAGAGCCTCATGACGAATTCCGGGTGAGAAAAGCGGACGGCAAGATTAACCCAGCCGCCGGCGCCGCCGACAGGCAGTTTTTACGGCTTGCTGATGGCGCTGGTTTGAGGCATCGTCCCGGAAATACCTTGTAAATCCGCAAGGTAGCTGGGGGGTCCCGGTTTGAAGGGTGTGATTCGCATAGCGCTGAGCCGCGTTTTCGCCGGACTCGCGCTGTCACTCGCCGTGGCGGGCCCCGCGCTAGGACAAGGTGAGCCGCTGGAGCTGCCGAGCTGGTACGTCGGCCCGTTCCTCGGCTACGCCATCCCTGACGCGGACCGCAACGCCAAGAGCAGCGTCAACCTGCAGCTCATTGCCGGCAAGATGCTGGCCGAGTCGGTCGCGCTCGAGGCGGTGATCTTCTCCAACCAGTTCGGCGCCGACGGCGCCGCCAGCGCCGATGCCGACCTGCTCGGCGGCGGCGTGGACCTCGCGCTCGGCACGCCGGACTTTGGCTATCCCGTGTTCTCGCTGGGCGCGGGCGCCGTGCAGCACGACATCGGCGGCGAGTCCAGGACCGAACCCTACGGCAACCTCGCCCTCGGCTATTACCTGCCGCTCACGCTGGGCGGCGAGCTGTGGCGCATCGAAGCGCGCTACCACGCCATTCTCACCGACCACCCCGCCATGCCCGCCGAGGATGTGGTCGAGGACGTGCGCCTGAGCCTGGGCGTGCTGTTCACCTTCGGCCGCGGGCAGCCCCCGCCGGCGCGTGAGCCGCAGCCCGACTCCGAGCCGCCGCCGCCGCCGGCCGAGCCGGTTCCTGCGGCCGAGCCGGCTACGCCGGAGTTCGTGGACGAGGATGGCGACGGCGTGCCGGATGGCGACGATCGCTGCCCGCGCACCATTGCCAACGCCAGGGTGGACGAGAAGGGCTGCGTCCTGCCTGAGCACGTGGTGCTGGGCCAGGTGGACTTCGGCTCCAGCTCGACCAGCCTGACCGCCGACGGCTACGAGCTGCTGCGCTCGGTCGCGGCCGCGATGAAGGCCAACCCGCAGATGAAGCTGGAGGTCGGCGGCCACGCCGACGCCAGCGGCGACCAGCGGGCCAACCTGCGGCTGTCCACGGCGCGCGCCCGGGCTGCGCACGACTTCATCGTCTCGCTCGGCGTCGACCAGCGCCGCATGACGGTCAAGGGCTACGGCGACAGCCAGCCGCTCAACGACAACTCCACGCTGGAGCTGCGCGCCTACAATCGGCGCGTGCAGTTCCGCCGCCTCGATCAGCCCTGAACCGCTCATGACCGCCCGCCTGCTGCTCGCCCTCGTCATCGTTGCCGCTCCGCTGGCGGCGGGCGCTGCCGACGATCTGCAGAACGTGCATTTCGGCTCGAGCTCGGCGAGCCTGACGGTCAAGGGCTACGAGCGGCTGCGCGCGGTGGCGGCCGCGATGCAGGCCGATCCCGCGATGAAGCTGGAAGTCGGCGGTCACGCCGACGCCAGCGGCGATGCGCAGTCGAACGGGGTGCTGGCCACGGCGCGTGCGCGGGCGGCGCACGATTTCATCGTCTCGCTCGGCATCGACCATCGCCGCCTGGCGGTCAGGGGCTACGGCGACGGCCAGCCGCTCAACGACAACTCCACCCTGGAACTGCGCTCGTACAATCGGCGCGTGCAGTTCCGCCGTCTCGACTAAGGCCCTCGCCATGCTCGCTCCACTGCTGATCGCGCTCGTTGCCGTAGCCGCTCCCGCGGCGCCGATCTGCTCCACCGTGCTGCCAGGCGAGGGCGAGCGCCACGCCGGCGTGGACCTCGACGGCGACGCCATCCCCGATTCCGAGGACTGGTGTGCCCTCACGCCGCCGGCCACGCGCGTCGGTCCCAATGGCTGCGCCGACTGGGAAATCCCGGTCACCTGCGTGCGCGATGAGCCGGTGCCGCCGCCGCCCGCTCCGGTAGCAGTCGCGCCGATGGCGCCGCCTGCGGCCGCGCCGGTGGCCGAGCCGGCCAAGGACAGCGACGCTGACGGCGTCAACGACGCCGCCGACCAGTGCGCCGGCACGCCGGCAGGCCTGGCGGTGGACGCCAAGGGCTGCGTCGAGATCGAGAAGGTCGTGCTCTCGGGCGTGAACTTCGCCATGGGCTCGGCCACATTGGTGCCGGGCGCGTCGGTCACGCTGCGCACGGTGGCGCAGGCGATGAAGGCCAGCCCCGCGGTGGCAGTCGAGATCGGCGGCTACACCGATTCAATCGGCCCGGCGGACAAGAACCAGCGCCTGTCCGAGCGCCGCGCCAATGCGGTCAAGCAGTTCCTCGTCGGCGAGGGCATCGACGCCGCGCGCATCAGCGCCAAGGGCTACGGCGAAACCCAGCCCGTCGAGTCCAACGAAACCGACGCCGGCCGCGCCAACAACCGCCGCGTGGGGTTCAAGGTGACATCGCCGTAGGCGATGTCATCCCGAGGCGCGCAGCGCCGAGGGATCTCGTGCAAGGCGCGCAGCGCCGAGGGATCTCGTGCAAGGCGCGCAGCGCCGAGGGATCTCGTGCAAAGCGCGCAGCGCCGAGGGATCTCGTGCAAAGCGCGCAGCGCCGAGGGATCTCGTTCCGAACGAGATCCCTCGCTTCGCTCGGGATGACACCTGCGGTGTCACTTCAGCAGCAAATCCCCCGACTCCGCCAATTTTTCCTTCGCGTGCGCGTACCCGCGCTCGATGATCTCGTCCATGCGCTTCCACGCGAACATGCCGATGCCGAGTACCGGCATGCGCAGGTAGAGCTGGGCGTTGGCCGCGCGCAGCTTGGTGCCGCTCTCGCTGGTCATGGTCGCGGTGCGGAACAGGATGTCGCGCAGGCTCGGGGGGTCGCCGGGCCCGCTCCAGTTCAGCAGGCCCTCCGGGTCGGGGCCCTCGATGCCGGGGGCGCGGATGTCGCCCTCGGTCGAGACGTTCGACGCGATGATCGGCCCGCGCTCCATGTTCTGCATGATGTCGGTCGGCAGCGAGTTGGCCACCGCGCCGTCGGCCAGCAGCTCGCCCTTGTAGACCACCGGCGGCGCGATGCCCGGCACCGCCATGCTCGCCGCGATCCACATCTCGAGCGGCCCGTGGTCGTGGATCGAGGCGCTGCCGCGGGTGAGGTTGGTGGAGACGCAGAACC
Organism: Gammaproteobacteria bacterium; assembly: GCA_031396115.1. Lineage (GTDB taxonomy): Bacteria > Pseudomonadota > Gammaproteobacteria > Nevskiales > Nevskiaceae > JACPFV01. Next base: position 5,758 of record JANNKD010000213.1, on the reverse strand, counting down.
ACGGCATGCGCAGGTGCTCGATCAGCTGCTCGCCGAAGATGTCGCGCAGCCGCCGCAGGAACTTGCGGCCCCTGATCAGCGCGATGCGCGGGAACATGTAGTCGTTCAGGTGGTTGTGCGTGACGAAGGTGTCGCGCAGCACCGGCGCCATCTCGTGGCTGGTGTAGCCCATCGCCACCAGCGCCGAGATCAGCGCGCCCATGCTCGAGCCGCCGGCCAGGTCGATGGTCAGGCCGCGCTCCTCCATCGCCCGCAGCAGGCCGAGGTGCGCGAAGCCGCGCGCGCCGCCGCCGCCGAGCACCAGGCCGATGCCGCGGCCGGTGAGCTGTCGCGCGATGGCGGCGAGGTCGCCGGCGTTGCCGGGCCGCAGGAAGTAGTGCGAGCGCGCGCCGGCGTGCATGCGCCAGGCCATGACGTCGCCGCCGGGCGCGCCGGGCGGGCGCAGCAGGACCAGCTCGATGGTGGCGAAGATGCCCGAGCGCTGCAGCGTGTCCAGCATCGGCGTGGTGCACGGCGACTCGTCGGCGCGCAGCACCACCAGCACGCGGTCGGCCTGGCGCATGCAGCGCGCGGCCCACGCGCCGGGCTCGGCGCCGGAGGTGTAGACCACGTAGCGGAAGTTGCGCTCGAGGGTGTTGAGCCACTCGACCAGGCGGTCGTTGCTGGCGCCGTCGGTCAGCGGCGTGGACGACATGGCCTCGCCGACCTCGCTGTCCACCATGGCGGCGTCCACCACGCGGCAGGTGTCCATCGTCGACAGCTGGTCGTGCAGCGCGCGCGCGAGGGTCGCGGCGTCGATGCCCGGCGAGCCGGGAATGACGGCGAAGGTGCGCGCGCTGCGCGCGGTGGCGAGTTTCTGCTCGCGCTGGTTCTGGCGCAGGCGCGTGATCAGCACGCGCGTGATCGCCACCAGCGCGCGCGGGTTGGCGATCAGGAAGTCCATCAGCTGGTCCTTGCGGATCTGGATCAGCTGGCTGTCGCGGATCGCCTCAAGCGTCGCGGTGCGCTTCTCGCCGGACAGCAGACCGACCTCGCCGATCGGCTCGAGCGCGCCGACCAGGCCGGCCAGGCGGTCCTTGATGACCACGCGCAGCCGGCCGGTGGCGACGATGTAGAGGTGCTCGGCGGCGTCACCTTCGGCGAACAGGCGTTCGCCGCTGCGCAGCGACAGCGGCGAGGCGATGGCGGCCAGCGCGTCGATCGAGGACGCGGGCAGGTTGGCGAACAGCGCGCTTTCGGCCAGGACGGAGCGCAGCTCCATTCAGGTCCCCCGGAGATCCTGCCGGCAGTCTATCTGTAGGAGCGCCCCTGTAGGAGCGCCCCTGTAGGAGCGCCTCTGTAGGAGCGCCTCCTAGGCGCGACCCCGTTTCAGCCACCCCCGCCCAGCACCAACTTCTCCAGCACCGGCAACGGCACCGCGCCGTTGACCAGCACCACGTTGTGGAATTTGCGCAGGTCGAACTGGTCGCCCAGCTTCTGCTTCGACTTCTCGCGCAACTCCAGGATCTTCAGCATGCCGGCCTTGTAGGCCAGCGCCTGGCCCGGAGCGACCAGGTAGCGCTCGATCTCCGCCACCACGTCCACTTCCGGCTGGCCGGTCTTGCTCAGCATGTATTCGATCGCCTGCTCGCGGGTCCAGCGCTTGGCGTGCATGCCGGTGTCCACCACCAGGCGTACCGCGCGCAGCATCTCGTCCTGCAGCCGGCCGAGGTTATCCAGCGGGTCCTTCTGGAAACCGAGCTCCCAGGCCAGGCGCTCGGCGTACAGCGCCCAGCCTTCGGCGTAGGCCGTGAACAGCCCGAGCCGCCGGAACGTCGGTACGCCCTTCAGCTCCAGCGCGATCGCGATCTGGAAGTGATGGCCCGGCACCGCTTCGTGGTAGGACAGCGTGCGCATGGACCACGTGTAGATGGCGTTGACGTCGCGCAGGTTCGCGAAGAACTTGCCCGGCCGCGACCCGTCCATCGGCGGCTGCTGGTAGTACGCGCCCGCCGTGTTCTTTTCCATGAACGGCGGTACGCGCTCGACCGTCACGCCGACCTTCGGCCGCAGGTCGAAGGCGGAGTCGAGCCCGGCGCTGATCTCGTCGATGATCTTCTGGTAGTCGGCCAGGATCTGCGCGCGCCCTTCGTCGTTGTCCGGGTACAGGTAGCGCGGATCCTTGGACAGCGTCGTCAGCCGCGCGCCCACGGTGCCGGCGGCGGGGACGCCCTGCTGCTTCAGGATCGCTTCCATTTCGGCCTCGATGCGCGCGACTTCCGTGAGGCCGAGCTGGTGCAACTGCTCGGGCGTGTAGTCGGCCGTCGTGTGGTTCTTCACGCACCAGGTGTAGAACGCCTCGCCGTCGGGCAGGGCCCAGACGCCGTTGTTGGCCGTGGCCTTGGCCTGCAACGCCTCGAAATACGCGATCAGGTCGCGGTACGCCGGCAGCACGGAGCCGGCGATGGCCTGCTCCGCGCCGGCGAGGATCTCGTCGCGCTCGGCCTGGGGCACGGACTCGAGCTTGCCCAGCGCGTCGCGCAGGTGGGTGTACAGCACCTGTTCCTTCGGCGCCGGCGCGGCGAAGCCGCGCATCTGGTCGAGCACCTTGGTCACCGTGAACGCCGGCGGGATGACGCCCATCGACTCGCGCAGCTTGAGCCCTTCGAGCACCTGGTCGAACTTCCACTTGAACTTGCCGAGCCGCTCGACGTAATCGCGCGCGGTCTCGGCGTCGTTGACCTGGTGCGTGTTGATCATGAAGTCCGGCAGCTGGCTCTGGATGCCGAACAGCTGGTTGAGCGGGTAGTCGTGGAACATCCAGCGCTCGCCGTCGACCGCGTTCTGCAGGAACCAGTCGAGCACGTCGTAGGACACCTTGCGCTGCTCGCTGAGCGAGGCGCGGTCGTACTGGTGCAGGGTCTCGAGGCTCTCGCGCAGCTGCGCGGCCAGTTCCTTCTGGCGTGCGACCGAGACGTCGGACAGGTCGTTGTTGTGGAAATCGATGCCCATCGGCTCGAGCAGCCGCAGGTACGACAGCGTCTCCGGGTCGTCGATGACGGCCCGCAGGAACGCCTTCTCGAAGAAGACGTCGATCGAGAACGGCCGGAAGTACCAGGTGTGGACGACGGCCAGGACCGCCAGCAGCACGACGGCGGCAACCAGGCCGCCGAGGATTTTCAGCAGTTTTTTCATGAACGCCCCTCCAGGGGTGTGTGCGCGGCTACGGGCTTCCCAGCACGCGCTTCTCCAGCACCGGCAGCGGCATCGGCCCGGCGGCCAGCACCAGGTTGTGGAAGGCCTTCAGGTCGAACGCGTCGCCCTGCTTCTGCTTCACCTTCTCGCGCAGCTCCAGGATCTTGAGCATGCCGGTCTTGTAGGCCAGCGCCTGGCCCGGGTTGACCAGGTAGCGCTCGATCTCGCCGATCACGTCGCCCTCCGGCTGGCCGGTCTTCTCCAGCATGTAGGCGATGGCCTGCTCGCGCGTCCATTTCTTGGCGTGCATGCCGGTGTCCACCACCAGGCGCACGGCGCGGAACATCTCGGCCTGCAGGCGGCCGAGGTTGTCGAGCGGGTCCTTCTGGAAGCCGAGCTCCCAGGCCAGCTGCTCGGAGTACAGCGCCCAGCCTTCCGAGTAGACCGTGAACAGCGACTGCTTGCGGAACTGCGGCACGCCCTTCAAGCCCTGCGCGGTGGCAATCTGGAAGTGATGGCCCGGGATGGCCTCGTGGTAGGCCAGCGTGCGCATGCCCCACCGGTACAGCTCGCCCATGTCGCGCATGTTGATGTAGAAGATCGCATTGCGGGACCGGTCCATCGGCGCCGGCAGGTAGTGCGCGCCGGGCGCGGTCTTCTCGCGGAACGGCTCGATGCGCTTGACGTCCACGCCGACCTCGGGCTTCAGCGCGAAGGCGTCGTCGAGCCCGCCGCTGATCTCGTTGATGATCCTCTGATACTCGGCGATGGCGAGCGCGTAGCCCTCCTCGGTCTCCGGCCACAACTGCGCCGGATCGTCAGAGAGTTGCGTCATGCGCGCGCCGACCGTGCCCTTGGACAGCCCCTGCGCGCGCAGGATGGCGTCGATCTCCGCCTCGAGGCGCGCCACTTCGACCAGGCCGGTGGCGTGCACCTCGTCCGGCGTCAGCGGCAGCGTGGTGTGGTTCTTCACGCACCACGCGTAGTACTTGTCGCCGTCGGGCAGGGCCCACACGCCGTTGCTCTCGGTGACCTTGCCGTCGATGGTCTCGAACCAGGCGATCAGCGACTGGTAGGCGCCGTACACGCTCCCGCCGACGGCCTGCTCGCCGGCGGCGAGCAGCTCAGCCTTGGCGGCGTCGTCCAGGCCCGCGACCTTGTCGAGCTTGTCGCGCAGGTTGGTGTAGAGCACGTGCTCCTTGGCGGCCGGCTCGATGAATTTGCGCATGCCCTCGAGCACCTTGGTGATGGCGAATTTCGGCGGCAGCACGCCCTTGGACTCGCGCAGCTGCAGGCCCTCGAGGATCTGGCCGAACTTGACCGGGAACTTGTTGAGCCGCGCCACGTAGTCGCGCGCGGTCTCGGCGCTGGTGACCTGGTGCGTGCTGATCATGAACGTCGGCAGGCTGTTCTGGACGCCGAAGGTCGGGTTGACCGGGTAGTTGTGGAACATCCACGGCTCGCCGTCCACCGCGTTCTGCAGGAACCAGTCGAGGATGTCGTAGGACTGCTGCTCGTTCTCGTTCATCGAGCCGCGGTCGTAGTCCCGCAGCATGTCGAGGTTCTTGCGCGTCTGCTCGGCGCGGCGCATCTGGCGTGCCGGTGTGGACTCCGACAGCTCGTCGTTGTACCAGTCCATGCTCTTGGGCAGGATGCGCAGCGACGACAGCAGCTCGGGGTCGTCGATGACGAACTTCAGGAACACCAGCTCGTAGAAGATGCCGACCTTGAACGGCTTGAAGTACCAGACCTGCACCAACAGCAGGCCGGCCAGCAGCACGACCACGCCGAACAGGCCGCCGATCCACTTGAACGCAGTTTTCATCTCACCCCCCATAGGTGTCATCCCGAGGCGCGAAGCGCCGAGGGATCGCGTTCAGAACGAGATCCCTCGCTGCGCTCGGGATGACACAACAATTACCAGCCGCAGGCCTGCCCCTCGTTCTGTTCCTTCAGGTAGCCCAGCAGCGGCGTGAAGTACTCGATCATCGCGGCCGCGTCCATCTGGCGCGTGCCGGCCAGTTTTTCGAGCGCATCCGGCCAGGGCTGCGAAGCGCCCAGCTTGAGCATCTCCATGTAGCGCTTGCCGGCCTCGGCGTTGCCGTAGTAGTCGCACTCGTGCAGCGGGCCCTGGTAGCCGGACACGTCGCACAGCGCCTTGTAGAACTGGAACTGCAGCACGAAGGCCAGGAAGTAGCGCGTGTACGAGACGTTGCCGGCCACGTGGTACTTGGCGCCCGGGTCGAAGTCGTCCTCGCTGCGCGCCAGCGGCGGGCTCAGGCCCTGGTACTGCTCGCGCAGCTGCCACCACGCGGCGTTGTAGTCGGCCGGCGTGACCTTGCCGGCGAACACCTGCCAGCGCCACTGGTCCACCATGCGCGCCCACGGCAGGAAGGCGATCTTGTCGAGCGCCCACTTCATCTGCGCGTTGACCGTGGCCTTCGGGTCGGACTTCTGCGGCGGCACCAGGCCGATCTTGTGCAGGTGGCCCGGTGTCAGCGACAAGGTGATGGTGTCGCCGATGGCTTCGTGGAAGCCGTCATGCGCGGCGTCCTGGAAGATCGGCGGCTGCGCGTTGTACATC
>JANNKD010000065.1:0-7790 GCA_031396115.1 Gammaproteobacteria bacterium | reverse complement strand
CCCACGTTCGCGCACGTGGCGCGAGCGTTTCTTGGACTGCCCGACGTCCTCGCCTTGCTGGATTCTGGCGCGCGCCTGCAGCGCCAAGGCCTGCGCCGCCTTGAGGCCGACGTCGGGATAGCGCCCCAGGGTCAGCTCGCGGGACTTGCCGGCGATCCGGTAGCGCAGCACCCAGGCGCACGTACCCGCCTGGCTGCGCGTAAAGGTGAGACCGCCACCGCAAGATTTCCCGGCGATGACTTCGCCGGCGCGGACCCACTGCTGCAGCTGCTTCTCGGTGATGGCTGGCATGAGAATCGGAGTTGCTCTTTGGAGGGCTAGCTACACGCTTAAAATACGGCTAGCTACGCGTCTAGCTACGCACACGGGGGACGCGCATAGACGCGCAAAGTCGCAAAGAGTGATTGACCCAATTTGCGCTCGATACATTTCCGCTCCCCACGGCGCGCAGAGGCGCGCTATGGCGGCAAACTAGTCGGCGGTGCCGCCGAGGTCGATGCCGATGCGCATGCGCATAATCTTAGGCCATGATCCCCGCCGCCGACGTCGCGCGCGTCTCGCAGCTCGCCGAAGGCGTGCTCGAGGAACTGTTGCGGCCCTACGGCGTCGCGCCGCAGTGGGTCACCGCCAGCGAGGAAATCCCCGGCAGCTATTGGGGCGAGACCGAAGCCGGCCTGATCGGCAACACGTTGATCCTGCGCCCCGACACGCCGGTGCACTCGGCGTTGCACGAGGCCTGCCATTTCATCTGCGCCACAAATAGGGACGCACACCTTTTAAAAAGGTGTCCGTCCCCTTTTTTTGTGCACACCGACGCGGGCGGCGACGACCTCGAGGAATGCGCCGCGTGTTACCTGCAGATCCTGCTGGCGGAGCGCCTGCCCGGCTATTCACGCGAGCGCATGCTCGCCGACATGGACGCGTGGGGCTACAGCTTTCGGCTCGGCACCGCGGGCGCCTGGTTCGAGCGTGACGCCGGGGATGCGCGCGACTGGCTTGCTCAGCGCGCCTTGTTGCCGGCGTAAGGGTCGCCTTCCGCGCGGAATAGCTGCGCCTGGTCGGCGGCCGGCGTTTCGTCGCCGTAGCGCAGGATGCCGTCGCGGCCGCGGCGCTTGACCTGGTACAACGCGCGGTCGGCGTGCTCGAACAGTTCCGCCGGCCCGGGGCCGTCAGGCGCCTCGATCGCGGCGATGCCGGCGCTGAAGCTCAGCACACCCTTCGGCGCGCCCGCGTGCGGGATCGCGGCGTTTTGCACCAGCTGCTGCAACCGCTGCGCCACGTCCTCGGCGCCGATCGCGGTGGCCTCCGGCAGCAGCAGGCCGAACTCCTCGCCGCCGAGCCGCGCGACGATGTCGGCCGGGCGGCTCGCGCAGCGCACCAGCAGCTTCGCGAACTGGACCAGGCAAGCGTCACCGGCCGGGTGGCCGTAGCGGTCGTTGTACGCCTTGAAATGATCGAGGTCGATGAGGATCAGCGCCAGCGGCTGGCGGCCGCGGCGGGCGCGCTCCCACTCGCGCTGGAAATGCTCGTCGAAATAACGCCGGTTGCGCAGGTCGGTCAGCGTGTCGCGGTACGCCATTCGCGTCAGCTCGACCTGCGCAGCGTGCAGCGCGTCTTCGGCGACACGCTTGTCGTGGATGTCGGTCAGCGAACCGGCCAGGCGCAGCAGCTTGCCCTTGCCGTCGCGCTCCGCGCGCGCGCGAGAATTGAACCAGCGGTAGCCGCGGTGCTTGGTCTCGAAACGGAAGTCCACGTCCATCAGGTCGCCCTTCGCGAGCTGCTCGGTGCCGAGCTTCCACACGCGGTCACGGTCGTCCGGGTGCAGCAGCTCGCGCAACGTGGCTTCTGTCGGCTTGATCTCGTCAGCGCCGTAGCCGATCAGCTCGAAGAAGCGCGGCGACCACCAGCGCCGCTCCGGCGGCCCGACCCAGCGGTCCCAGACGCCGACCTCGAGGCCGTCGACCACCAGGTTGAAGCGGCGTTCGCTCTCGGCCAACCGGTCCACCAGGTCGGTGCGGCCGCGCATCTCCGCGACTTCGGCCGTCTGGCGGTCGATCTGCTCCTCGTACTTGGGTAGCGCATGCATGAGCAGCAGGAACAACGGGTTGGCCACCAGCAACCACACCAGCAGCGACACCATGCCGGGCCGGGCCAGGTCGAACCCGGCGACCAGCCACAGCCCCGGCAGCGTGACGGCGACGACCACGCCCCAGAGGCCCCAGCAGTAGCGCAACGCGATGCGTGCGCGCATCACGGCAACGGCCACGAGGTACAAGGCCAGCATGCTGGCGTGCTGCATCCGGAACAGGTTCTCGGCGGGGTCGGCGAACAACCCGCCGTAGAACGTGGCGCCGATGCGCTGAAGCACCAGGACGCTGAAGGCGGCGACGCACAGCAAGCCGATGCGCTCGAGCGCCATGCGGTCGCCGCGCAGTGCCGCGCGATGCGCAACCGGCAGCAGCGCGACGCAACCCAACGCCACCGCGACGAACAGGACCAGGTCGAACGGCCGCGGCACCGGCAGCTCGAGCAGCAGCAGGGCCGCACCGAGCGACATCAGGCCGAGCAGCGCCAGCACCGCCTGCACCGTGCGATAGCGCGTGCGAATGATCGGGTCGCGGATCATGGGCCTTGGCTAGCGCACGCTCTGCGCCTGGCGGGCGACCGCCTCGGCCGCCTGCTTCGCCACCGCGGGATCGCCGAGGTAACGGTGCGACTTCGGCTTGAGCTTCGCGTCGAGCTTGAACAGCAGCGGGATGCCGGTCGGGATGTTCATCTCGACGATGGCCTGCTCGGACATGCCGGTCAGGTACTTGTACAGCGCGCGCAGGCTGTTGCCGTGCGCGGCGACCAGCACCACCTGCCCATCCTTGAGCTGCGGCGCGATGGACTTGTGCCAGTACGGCAGCACGCGCTCGAGCGTGGTCTTCAGCGACTCGGTGGACGGCAGCAGCCTGGCCGGCACGCCTTGGTAGCGGCGGTCGTGCTTCGGATGCGCCGGGTCGGTCTTCTTCATCGGCGGCGGCGGCACGTCGTACGAGCGGCGCCAGATCTTCACTTGCGCCTCGCCGTGCTGCGCGGTCATCTGCACCTTGTCGAGGCCCTGCAGCGCGCCGTAATGGCGCTCGTTGAGGCGCCAGCTGTTGTACACCGGGATCCACATCTGGTCCATGACGTCGAGGGCGGTCCACAGCGTGCGGATGGCGCGCTTGAGCACCGAGGTGTGGGCGACGTCGAACTCCAGGCCCTCGGCCTTCATCAGCTCGCCGGCGCGCCGCGCTTCCTCTTCGCCGAGCGGCGTGACGTCCACGTCGACCCAGCCGGTAAAGCGGTTTTCCAGGTTCCACTGACTCTGGCCGTGGCGCAGCAGAACAAGTGTTCTCTGGGGGGTGCGGGTCATGTCAGAACAATGCCTCCGGTCGGAGCGACTTGAAATACTCGAGCGAGCGCGGGTTGGCCAGCGCGTCGGCGTTCTTCACCGGTCGGCCATGGATCAACTCGCGCACCGCCAGTTCGGTGATCTTGCCGCTGATGGTGCGCGGCACCTCGGGGCACGGCAACACCTGCGCTGGCACGTGGCGCGGCGTCAGCCGCGCACGGATCGCGCCGCGGATGGCCTGCTTGAGGTCCTCGGACCAGGCCACGCCGTCGCGCAGGCGCACGAACAGCACGACGCGCTCGTCGTTGTCGTGGCGGTGCGCGACCGCCACCGACTCCTGCACTTCGGGCAGCGCGTCCACGATGCGGTAGATCTCGGCGGTGCCGATGCGCACGCCGCCGGGGTTCAGCGTCGCGTCGGAGCGCCCGCTGATGACGAGCCCGCCGGTGGGCATGATCTGGGCGTAGTCGCCGTGGTGCCAGATGCCCGGGAAGCGCTCGAAGTAGGAGGCGCGGAAGCGCTTGCCGTCGGGGTCGTTCCAGAAACCGAGCGGCATGGACGGGAACGGGCGCGTGCACACCAGCTCGCCGGGCGCGCCACGCGCCGGCGCGCCCTTGTCGTCGACCACATCCACCGCCATGCCGAGGCCGCGGCACTGCAGCTCGCCGCGGTAGACCGGCAGCTGCGGGTCGCCGAGCGCGAAGCAGGAAATGATGTCGGTGCCGCCGGAGATGGAAGCCAGCTGCACGTCTGCCTTGATCTCGCGGTAGACAAAGTCGAACTGCTCGGGCGCCAGCGGCGAGCCGGTGGACAGCAGCGTGCGCAGCGCCGGCAGCTTGTGCTGCTTGTGCGGCGCGTAGCCGCTCTTCTCCAGCGCGGCCAGGTAGCGCGGGCTGACGCCCATCTGCGTGAAGCCCTCGCGAGCGGCCAGTTGCCACAGGACCTCGGGGCCCGGGTATGTCGGGGCGCCGTCGTACAGCACGGCCGTGGCGCCGGCGGCGAGGGCCGATACCATCCAGTTCCACATCATCCAGCCGCAGGTCGTATAGAAGAACAGCTTGTCGCCGGCGCGCACGTCGGTATGCAGCACCAGCTCCTTGAGGTGCTGCAGCAGCGTGCCGCCCGCGCCGTGCACGATGCACTTCGGCGCGCCGGTCGTGCCCGACGAGTACAGGATGTAGAGCGGGTGGTCGAACGGCAGCTGCGCGAACTCGAGCGCTCCCGGCGCCGCGTACTCATCGAAAATAATGGGGTCAGATCCATTTATCGGGTTAATTGGATCTGACCCCTTTATTCCAAGGAACGGCACGACGACGAGGCGCTTGAGATCCGGCAGCTTCGCGCACACCTGCGCCACGCGTTCGCGGGTGTCGATGGCCTTGCCGGCATAGCGGTAGCCGTCGCAGGCGAACAACACCTTGGGGCCGATCTGGCCGAAGCGCTCGAGCACGCCGTCGAGGCCGAAGTCGGGGGAGCACGACGACCAGATCGCGCCCAGGCTGGTCGCCGCCAGCATGGCGATGACCGCCTCCAGCGTGTTTGGCAGGAAGCCGGCGACCCGGTCGCCGGGAGCGACGCCGTCGGCCTTGAGCGCGGCGGCGACACCGCGCACGGCCTCGCGCAGCTCGTCGGCCGTCAGCGCGCGGCGCCGGCCGCTTTCGTCCAGCGCGACCAGCACCGGGCGGGTGCCGCTCTGTCGCAGCAGGTTCTCCGCGAAGTTCAGCCGGGCGCCTTCGAACCATTTCGCGCCGGGCATCAGCATCGGGTTGCTCAGCGCCTGGTCGGCGGGACGCGAGGCGCGCACCTCGCAGTACTGCCACACCAGCTCCCAGAAGCGCGCGGGGTTCTTGATCGACCAGCGCCACAGCAGCTCGTAGTCGCCGGTGCGCATGCCGTTGACGCGCGGCGCGTCCTGGCCCTTCTCGCGCGCCACCAGTTGCGTGAACGCGGCCATGTGCGTGGCCGCGGCGCGGCGGGCGTCGGGCTTCCAGATCGGCAGGCTCATGGGAAGCGCAAATGGTAGCGCGGCCGTCCCCCGCCTGTTCAGCCCGGCGCACGGGGGCTACACTGCAAGGCTCTGATTTCCGGGGGAAACGCAATGACGGGGCTCATCTGGCTCGGCATCCTTGCCGCACTGCTCGTGTACGGCGTGGTGATCTACAACGGCCTGGTCAACCTCAAGCACGCCGTGGCCCAGGCGTGGAGCAACATCGACGTGCTGCTCAAACAGCGCCACGACGAGCTGCCCAAACTGGTGGAAACCTGCCGGCAGTACATGCAGTTCGAGCGCAGCACGCTCGAGGCCGTGATGCAGGCCCGCGCCGCCGCCTCCTCGGCGCGCGAGCGCGGCGACGTCAAGGGCGTCGGCGCCGCGGAAGGCGCCATGCGCCTGGGCCTGGGCAACATCCTCGCCACAGCTGAGGCCTACCCCGAGCTGAAGGCCAACCAGTCCATCCAGACGCTGCTCGGGCGCATCACCGGCCTGGAGAACGCCCTCTCGGACCGGCGCGAGTTCTACAACGAGGCGGTGAACCGCAACAATGTCCGCATCGAGCAGTTCCCCGACGTCTTCGTCGCGCGGCTGGCGAATTTCGGTCCGCGCGACCTGCTGGAGTTCAGCGAGGACGAGAAGAGGGACGTCGACGTCAAGGCCCTGTTCAGCACCTGACGCCGGGTGAGCGAGTTCTTCGCGTCTGCGCCGCCCCACGACTTCTTCTGGTGGTGCCTCGTCAGCGGCCTGGTGATGGCGGTGGCGTTCGTCGGCTGCTTCGTGTTCCTGCACCGCTCGCGGCTGATGGAGAACATGCCGACCTCGCGGTTGCGCTCCGCCGCGCAGGGCTACATCGAGGTGGAGGGCGCCGCGCGCCTGATGGACGGCCCGCCGATCATCGCGCCGCTGACCAAGAGCAAGTGCGTCTGGTGGCGCTTCAAGATCGAGGAGAAGCGCAGCAGCGGCAAGAACACCAGCTGGGTGACCATCAGCTCGGGGCGCAGCGACGACAGCTTCGAGCTCGACGACGGCACCGGCACGTGCGTGGTGAATCCCGAGGGCGCCAACGTGATCCCGCGGCACACGCTGGTCTGGTATGGATCGAGCCCCAGGCCGGACGTTCCGCCCGCCTTGGGGCGCGGCTGGCTGCGCGCCGGCTTCGGACGCTATCGTTATGTCGAGGAGCGCATCGACGACCGCGAGCCCGTCTACGCGCTGGGGATGTTCCGCACCCACGTCGGCGGGCCGGATTCGTTCGACGAGAAGCTCGACTTGAAGGAGCTGCTGGACAAGTGGAAGCACGACGGCAAGATGATGGCGGTATTCGACGTCAACAAGGACGGCCGCGTGGACCAGAAGGAATGGGATGCCGCGCGCCGCATGGCGCAGAAGAAGGTGCGCGATGAGCACGTGCAACGCGCCGTCGAGACGCCCGACTTGCACCTGTTGGCCAAGCCACGCGACAGCCGCCCCTACATCCTCTCCGGCATCCCGCAGGCCATGCTGATCCGGCGCTGGCGGTTGTCGTCCCTGGGCTGCCTCGTCGTCGCCTCCGGCGCGGGCTACGTCGTGGTCACGGCGCTGGTCGCGCGAGGCCTGGCGTGATGAAGATCCTGCGGCCGGCGCGCGCCAAGCCCGCGCAACTGATGAACCTTGGGCCGGTATCGACGCGCTGGCTCGCCTCGGTCGGCATCCGCCGGCGCGCCGACCTGATCCGCCTGGGCCCGGTCGAGGCCTTCCTGCGCGTCAAGGCCGCGGGCCACAAGCCCTCGCTGAACCTGCTGTGGGGGCTGGCCGGCGCCGAACGCGGCCTGCGCTGGAGCAAGCTGTCGCAGGAGGATCGGCACCGCCTGCTGATGGAGCTGGACGCGGCCGTCGCCTCGAAAAAAACTCCTTGACCAACCCCCTGCTCGACCTCGCCGCGCGCGGCGATCTCCCCGCGTTCGACCGCATCCTGCCGGAGCACGCCGAGCCGGCCATCGATGCCTTGCTGGCGCAAAACCGCGCCGCCGTCGCGGCGCGGCTGGCCGACGCCACGCCGCCGGACTGGGAGAACCTGATCGACCCGCTGGAGGAGCTCGGCGATCGCCTCGCGCGCTGCTGGTCGGCGATCTCGCACCTGTGGGGCGTGATGGACAGCGAAAACTGGCGCGCGGCCTACAACGCCTGCCTGCCGAAGATCACCGCATACTCGCTGGAGCTGGCCCAGAGCGAGCCGCTCCACCGCGCCTACGAGGCGCTGTCGCGCCGGCCCGACTTCGCCGATGAGTCGCACGCGCGGCGCAAGGCGGTGAGCGACGCGCTGCGCGACTTCCGCCTGGCCGGCGTGGCCCTGCCGCCGGCGCAGAAGGAACGCTTCAAGCAGCTCGCGCTGCGGCTGTCGGAGGTGCAGACCAAGTTCGAGGAGAACCTGCTCGACGC
>JANNKD010000061.1:0-13471 GCA_031396115.1 Gammaproteobacteria bacterium | reverse complement strand
CGCCGAAGTGCTGGTGGCGGAGGAGGGTGGGCGTGCCGTTGGCTTCGCGCTGTTCTTCCAGAACTATTCGACGTTCCTCGGCAAGCCGGGCATCTACCTCGAGGACCTGTTCGTCGAGCCGGCGTTCCGCGGCCGCGGGCTTGGCAAGCAGCTGCTGCAGGCCATTGCCAGGCTCGCGGTGGAGCGCGGCTGCGGCCGCTTCGAGTGGGCGGTACTGGATTGGAACGAACCGGCGATCGGTTTCTACAAGGCCCTCGGCGCCACGCCGATGGCCGATTGGACGGTGATGCGGCTGACCGGCGAGGCCCTGCGGAAGCTCGGCTCCTGAGCCACCCGCGGCCGTAAAATAACCCCGTGAGCAAGCTCGGCAAGGAGCCCATCAAGGGTCGTGGCGCGCTGTCCAACCCGGCGGGGCGCTTCGAGTCCCTGGCGCGGGGCGCGATCGACGACGGCTGGGGTTCGCTCGAGGAAGAAGCGCCGCCACCGAACACGGTTGTGGTCGCCGACCCGGCGCGCTCGATCATCACCTACAACAAGTCCCCCGACATCGGCTTCTCGCGCTCGATCAACCCGTATCGGGGCTGCGGTCATGGGTGCCCGTACTGCTTCGCGCGCCCGACGCACGCGTACCTCAACCTCTCGCCCGGGCTCGATTTCGAGACCAAGCTGTTCTACAAGGCGAACGCCGCGGCGCTGTTCGAGCAGGAGTTGCGCCATCCGCGCTACGCCTGCGAGCCGATCACGGTCGGCGTCAATACCGACGCGTACCAGCCGATCGAGCGCACCTGCAAAGTCACGCGCTCGCTGCTGGAAGTGGCGCAGCGCTTCCGCCAGCCGCTGTACCTGATCACCAAGGGCGCGACGCTGATGGAACGCGACCTCGACATCCTCGGCGAGATGGGGCGTGCGAACCTCGTCGCCGTCACGGTGTCCGTGACCACCCTGGACGACGAACTCAAGCGCAAGCTCGAGCCGCGCACCTCCTCGCCGGCCGCCCGCCTGCGCCTGATCGGCAGGCTCGCGCAGGCCGGAGTGCCGGTGAGCGTGAATGTCGCGCCGGTGATCCCGGCGCTGACCGACGGCGAGCTCGAGAAGATTCTCGAGGCGGCCCGCGACGCCGGCGCCACCGAAGCCGGCTACGTGATGCTGCGCCTGCCGTGGGAGGTCAAGGACCTGTTCCAGGAATGGCTGCAGGCGCACTACCCGGACCGGGCGACGCACGTCATGAGCCTGATGCGCCAGTTGCACGGCCGGGAGCCGGAGCACCGGCCGCAGGAGGCCATCACCGATCCCGAGGGCTACAACCAGGACGCGCCACCCGCGTCCCAGCCGCGCGTGCCGGACCCCTACGCGCGCAACGAGTACTACAACTCCGAATACGGGGTGCGGCAGCGCGGCACCGGGCCGTTCGCCCAGCTGTTTGCGCGGCGCTTCGCGCTGGCCTGCAAGCGGCTCGGCCTGAACCGGGACGAGCGCGAGCACAACCGGCGCGGCCTGGATGCCACGCAGTTCCGGGTGCCGCCAACGACCGGTTCTCAATTCGGGCTGGATTTCTGACAGAATCCCCGGACAAAGCAGAACGATCCCTTCCAGTGGCACGGGGGTGCGCTTGGAACTGAAGCAGGCCCGGATAGAGGACGTCGTCGTCATCACGGTGTCAGGACGCGTGGATCACGCGAACGCGGACCAGTTCCGCGCGGCGCTGTGGCCGCACCTGGCTTCGTGCACCGGCGGCGGCGACCGCCTGGTGCTGGACCTGGCGGGCCTCGAATACATCAGCAGCGCCGGCTTGCGCGTGCTGATGCTGGCCTCGCGCGACGTCAAGTCACGCGACGGCAGGCTGGTGGTCTGCGGCCTGCAGCCCATCGTGAAGGAAATCTTCGAGATCAGCCGCTTCAACATCGTGCTCAACGTGCTGCCGGACCGCACCGCTGCGCTGGCGGAGTTTCACGTCACGTCGCCCGCCGGAGCGTAGGCCGAGCCCGTGCGCGTCCGCTTCTGGGGCACGCGGGGCTCGCTGCCGGTGGCGCTCACCGCATCGCAAATCCGGGACAAGCTCGTCCGCGCGCTGACCGGCGCGGCCGGCCGCCGGCTGGACACGCTGCAGCAGGTCGACGCCTACGTCGACAGCCTCGACTTCGCCACCGCCGGAACGTTTGGCGGGCACTCGCCGTGCGTGCAGGTCGACGTCGGTGCCGACGAATACCTGGTGTGCGACATGGGCAGCGGACTGCGGCCGTTCGGCCAGGCCGCGCTGCGGGAGCGCAACGGGCGGCCGGCGACCTATCACGTACTGATGTCGCACGTGCACTGGGACCACATCATGGGTTTCCCGTTCTTCACGCCGGCCTACGTGCCGGGCAATCACGTGCGGATCTACGGCTGCCACCCGGGCCTGGAGGACGCGATCCGCCGCCAGCAGGAGCCGCCGTCGTTCCCGGTGACGCTGTCGGTGATGCGCGGCACGATCGAGTTCGTGTTGCTCGAGCCGGGCCAGGCGCACGCCATCGCCGGCTGCAGGGTCACGCCGAAGGTCCAGCACCACTCTGGCGATTCGTACGGCTACCGCATCGAGCATGGCGGCAAGGCGGCGGTCTACACGACCGACACCGAGCACAAGATGGACGACTACGCCCAGACCGAGGCGTTCGTCGATTTCTTCCGCGACGCCGACCTGGTCATCTTCGACAGCATGTACTCGCTGGCCGACGCGATGTCGGTCAAGGAAGACTGGGGCCATTCGAGCAACGTCATCGGCGTCGAGCTGTGCCAGTTGGCGCGCGCCCGCAGGCTGTGCCTGTTCCACCACGAGCCGGTGTTCGACGACGACAAGCTGCAGAGCCTGCTCGAGGAGACGCGGCGCTTCGAGCAGATCACCCGCGAGGGCCATGCGGTCGAGGTCATTTCGGCCTATGACGGACTGGAACTCGCGCTTTAGGTCGCTGGCCGACCACGGCGGCGCCCGCGCGGCGCTGCTGATGGCGGTCGCCTGGCTGCTGGCCATGGGGGTCGACCTGGGGCCGCAGCAGTGGCTGCGGGCGCAGCTGTTCGACGGCTACCAGCGCGTGCTGCCGCGCGAGCGCATCAGCCAGCCGGCGATGGTGGTCGAAGTCGACGAGCGCAGCCTCGCGCTGTTCGGCCAGTGGCCGTGGCCGCGCAACCGGCTCGGCGAGCTGATCGAGCGCATCGATGAGATGGGACCGGCCGCGATCGGCCTCGACATGTTTTTCCCGGAGCCGGACCGGCTGTCGCCGCGGCGCGTGGTCGCCTCGGTGCCGAACCTCGACCCGGCGATGGCGGCGCAGGTGCAGAAACTGCCGGACAACGATGCGTTGTTCGCCGCCGCGATGCGCGGCAAGAAGGTGGCGCTCGGCGTCGCCGGGGAAGATGGCGCCGAAGCCGCCGACGTGGACAAGAAACCCCTGAAGACCGCGCAGATGCTGTTGCGGGGCGACCTCGGCGGCATCCTCCACATCCCGCAGTTCGCCGGCGTGGTTCGCAGCCAGCCGGAGCTCGAAGCCGCGGCGGCGGGGCAGGGGTTGATCAACAACGCGGCCGATGGAGTGGTGCGGCGTGTCTCCCTGCTGGGCCGGCTCGGGGACCAGTTGCTGCCGAATCTCGAGATCGAAATGCTGCGCATCGCCGGGGGGTCCCCCGTGGTGCGCGCGACGCTCGACGCCAACGGCGTGCACTCGATCGAAGTGGCGGGCGTGTCGATCCCCACGGATCCGGACGGTTCGGTCTGGCTGCGCTACGCGCACCTCGATCCTGCCACGCACGTGTCGGCCGCCGACGTCCTCGGCGGCACGCTGGATCCCATCATGCTGAAGGACAAGCTCGTGCTGGTCGGCATCACCGGGCTGGGGCTCGTCGACCAGCCGGCGATCCCGATGGGGTATCGCGTGCCCGGCGTCGAGATTCGTGCGCAGTTGCTGGAGAACATCTTCGACAACACCTGGCTGCGGCGACCCGAGTGGATCATCTGGGTGGAGGTCGGGTTGTTCGCCCTGCTCGCGTTCGTCTTCGTGCGGCTGGTGCCGCGCTGGAGGCCGACGGAGGCGTTCATGCTGCTCGGCGGCACCGCCGTCGTCCTCTCATTGGGCGGCCTGGTGTCGTTCAACCTCGGCCTGCTGGTGGACGTCGCCACGGCCGGCACCGGTGCGGCGCTGGTGTTCATGGTCGTGCTCGGCTCGACACTCGCCGACACGCAGCGCCAGCGCCGCGACCTGGCGCAGCGCCTGCAGATGGAGCGCGAGAACGCCGCGCGGCTGGCGGGCGAGCTCGAGACCGCGCGGCGCGTGCAGATGGGCATGCTGCCGGAGTCGCCCGGCGTGCTGGCGGGCGATCCGCGCATCCAGCTCAAGGCGTTCATGGAGCCCGCCCGCTCGGTCGGCGGCGACCTGTACGACTTCTTCATGCTCGACTCGCGCACGCTGTGCGTGATGATCGGCGACGTCTCCGGCAAGGGCCTGGCCGCCGCCATGTTCATGGCGCTGATCCGCTCGCTGTGCAAGAGCTCGATGCTGCGCATGCCGCAGGCGCTGGACCAGGCTCTGATCGAGACCGAGGCGCAGATCAAGCGCGAGAATCCCGAGTCGCTGTTCGTGACGCTGTTCGTGATGTCGCTGGACCTCGACACCGGCGAGTTCACTTTCTGCAATGCCGGACACGATCCGCTCTACGGGCTCAATCCCGGCCGCGCCGACGTGCGCAAGCTGGATCACGGCGGGCGGCCGCCGTTGTGCGTGCTGGACGGCTACCCATATCCGCTGGGGCGCGAGCGCCTGGTGCCGGGCGAGACGCTCTGCATGATCACCGACGGCATCACCGAAGCGACCAATCCCGCCGGGCAGCTGTACGGTCACCCGCGCCTGGAACGCGTGCTCGCGCGCATGAACGGCGCCACTCCGGAGGAATTGGTGGATGACCTGCGCCGCGACGTGCTGGAGTTCGTCGACGGGGCGGAGCCCGCCGACGACATGTCGGTGCTCGCGCTGCGCTGGATGGGCCCGCCGGGCGGGCAGCCCCACCAAGAATCGTTCAGCGAACCGTGATCTCGACGCGGCGGTTGCGCGCTTCCTCGACTTCACTGGTGACTTCCGGGTCGGCGTCGCCGACGCCGGTCGCGGTGACCACGCTGGGAGCAACGCCGCGCTGGATCACCAGGTCGCGCATGCGCTCGGCGCGCCGCACCGACAGCGCCATGTTCGCCTCGGCGGTGCCGGGGGCGTCGCTGTGACCCACGAGGAGAATCTCGGCGGCCTCGCGAGTCCCGACCTCCGACAGGATCTTCTCCAGCGTCTGGCTGGACTCCGCGGTGAGGTCTTCGGAGCCGAACTCGAAATACAGGGTGTAGGTCATCACCTTCGGCGGCAGCGCCGCGCTTGCGGCCGCAAAGGTCCTGGTGAACTCTTCCATCTCCCTGGCCTTCACCGCGGCCTTGCGCATCCGGCCGGTGGCCGCCGAGCGCGAAGAGGCGTACGCAGTGTCGAGCAGCTGCTGCTGCTTGCCCTTGGTGACCACCACCGCGCCGACGTGCCCGTCATGACGGCTGGGCACGACGATGATCGTGGTCTCGGCCTCGACCGGGACGTAGCAGCAGCAACCGCAAAGAAAGAGCGCCGGCAGCAGGGCCAGCGCTCGGGTTACCGCCCGGCTCATTTCGCGGGTTCGGGGTTGGTGACCTTGACGAAAAATTCCGTGCCGCGCACGCCCAGCACGGTGGTCGGCGTCCGGATGCGCATGGCTTCCGGGGTCCTGGCGACGATCTTGCCGGACACCGCCGACAGCGTGCCGCGGTGCAGGGTGGCCTCCAGGCCATCCGGCTGGTCCTTGGACTCGAACGAGAAGTGGCTGATGTCGAGCATGCTGTCCGGGCCCAGCGAGAGCAGGGAGTTGTCGCGGAACGTGATGCCAGCCGAGCCGTCGGCCCTGGTGACCACGCGGTCGGCCTGCTGCAGCGCCGTCCCCGCGCTGGCCGACATCTCCTGGCCGTTGCGGACCACGAACACGCCGCCCTTCGCAGTCTTGATCTGGCCCACATCGGAGGCGGCCGCTGCCTGCGCAAAACCGGCCACCAGAACCAGCACTCCCATCGTCAGTCGCATGACTCGCTCCTTGTGCGAACGCCCCACCACTTGGGCCTATATTAACTGCCATGGCTCCCCCCTGGGTTGGGATGCAGGTCTCAGGTGACCGCCGAACGGCAGGCTTTCCCGGCACGGACGGACGCCCTGCCCGAGGTCACCGCGTTCATCGAGAGCCGCTGCGCCGCGCTGGGCGCCGATCGCGGCACCACCCTGGTGCTGATGCTGATGGCCGAGGAACTGTTCATCAACACGGTGGTTCATGGCTACGGCAACGACGGCCGCCAGCGGGTCAACCTGTCGGTACGGGACTGCGGGCCGGAGGTGGAACTGGTGGCCGAGGACAGCGCGCGGGAGTTCAACCCGTTTGACGGCGTGGCGGCGCCCGCCCCGGGCGAGCCCGCGGTCGGTGGCTATGGCCGGTTGCTGCTGAGCGGACTGTCGTCGCGCCAGACTTACGAGCGGCAGGGGCCGCGCAACCGGGTGACGGTTGGCGTGCTGAAAAACCGGCCGGCGTAGCAAAAAAAGTTCTTTAACCGGCCGCGGCGCTCCAGTACAATGCGCGCCTAATCCTGAACGGGGGCACCAGCCCCCGTTTTAGTGTCCACGCTACGGATTAGACGCTTCGATGAAACACACCGTCCCGGCACTCCTCGCCCTTGCGGACGGTTCTATTTTTAAAGGCATTTCCATCGGCGTCGAAGGCCAGGCCGTCGGCGAGGTCGTGTTCAACACGGCCATGACGGGCTACCAGGAAATCCTCACCGACGCCTCGTACCGCGAGCAGATCGTCACGCTGACCTATCCGCACATCGGCAACGTTGGCACCAACGCCGAGGATGCCGAGTCGGAGAAGGTCCAGCTCGCCGGCCTGGTGCTGCGCGAAGTGCCGCGTCCGCCGTCCAGCTTCCGCTCGACCCAGGACTTCTGCGAGTACCTGCGGAAGAACGGCGTGGTGGCCATCGCCGGAATCGACACGCGGCGCCTGACGCGCATCCTGCGCGACAAGGGAGCGCAGAACGGTTGCCTGGTTGCCGGCGCCGTCGATGCGCAAGTGGCGCTGCGCCGGGCGCGGGCGTTCCCGGGCCTCAAGGGCATGGACCTGGCCAAGGTCGTCACCTGTGCCGAGACCTACGCCTGGAACCGCGGCAGCTGGGAGCTGGCCACCAACCGCGAGAAGGTGCGCGCGGGCGGGCCCGCGGGCGCGGAGCGCCCGTACGGTCGTTTTCACGTCGTGGCCTACGACTTCGGTGTCAAGCGCAACATCCTGCGCATGTTCGTGGACCGCGGCTGCCGCGTGACCGTGGTGCCGGCGCAGACCGCCGCCGCCGAAGTCATGAAGCTCAGGCCCGACGGTGTGTTCCTGTCGAATGGGCCGGGCGACCCGGAGCCCTGCGATTACGCGACCCGCGCCGCGCGCGAGTTCATCAAGGCGAAGCTGCCGCTGTTCGGCATCTGCCTCGGCCACCAGATCCTCGGCCTCGCCGTGGGGGCCAGGACCCTCAAGATGAAATTCGGCCACCACGGCGCCAACCATCCCGTTCAGGACCTGGAGAGCGGCCGCGTGCTGATCACCAGCCAGAACCACGGCTTCGCAGTGGACGAGGCCACGCTGCCGAAGAACGTCAAGGTCACGCACCGCTCACTGTTCGACGGCAGCAACCAGGGCTTGTGCGTGCTCGACGCGCCGGCCTTCAGCTTCCAGGGCCACCCGGAGGCGAGCCCCGGGCCGCATGACGTCGGCTACCTGTTCGACCGCTTCGTCACCACGATGCGCGAGGCCGCCGAGCGGCCGGCCGCAGCGGCGGCGGAGGTGACCGATGCCTAAGCGCACCGACCTCGAGTCGATCCTCATCATCGGCGCCGGCCCGATCATCATCGGCCAGGCCTGCGAGTTCGATTACTCCGGCGCGCAGGCCTGCAAGGCGCTCAAGCAGGAGGGCTACCGCGTCATCCTGGTGAACTCCAATCCGGCGACGATCATGACCGACCCGGAAACGGCCGACGCGACCTACATCGAGCCGATCCGCTGGCAGACGCTGGAGCGGATCATCGCCAAGGAGAAGCCGGACGCGGTGCTGCCGACCATGGGCGGCCAGACCGCGCTGAACTGCGCGCTGGAGCTCGCCCAGCATGGCGTGCTGGAGAAATACGGCGTCGAGTTGATCGGCGCCAACGCCGAGGCCATCGAGCTGGCCGAGGACCGCCAGAAGTTCCGCGACGCCATGACCGAGATCGGCCTGGGCTCGGCCCACTCCGGCGTGGCCCACACCATCGAAGAGGCGCGGCGCATCCAGGCCGACATCGGCTTCCCGGCCATCATCCGGCCGAGCTTCACGCTCGGCGGCACCGGCGGCGGCATCGCCTACAACGTCGAGGAGTTCGAGGAGATCGTCACGCGCGGCCTCGACCTGTCGCCGACGACCGAGGTCCTGATCGAGGAGTCGCTGCTGGGCTGGAAGGAGTTCGAAATGGAGGTCGTCCGCGACCGCCAGGACAACTGCATCATCGTCTGCGCGATCGAGAACCTCGATCCGATGGGCGTGCACACCGGCGACTCGATCACGGTGGCGCCGGCGCAGACGTTGACCGACAAGGAATACCAGATCATGCGCAACGCGAGCATCGCGGTGCTGCGCAAGATCGGCGTGGACACCGGCGGCTCAAACGTGCAGTTTGCGATCAATCCGGCCGACGGGCGCATGATCGTCATCGAGATGAACCCGCGCGTGTCGCGCTCCTCGGC
This sequence comes from Gammaproteobacteria bacterium, assembly GCA_031396115.1. Taxonomy (GTDB): domain Bacteria; phylum Pseudomonadota; class Gammaproteobacteria; order Nevskiales; family Nevskiaceae; genus JACPFV01. The sequence continues at coordinate 4,639 of JANNKD010000061.1, read as the reverse complement.
GCTGGCGTCCAAGGCCACCGGATTCCCGATCGCCAAGGTCGCGGCCAAGCTCGCGGTCGGCTACACGCTCGACGAGCTGCGCAACGAAGTCACCGGCGGGCGCACGCCGGCCAGCTTCGAGCCCAGCATCGATTACGTCGTCACCAAGGTGCCGCGCTTCACCTTCGAGAAGTTCGCCCAGGCCGACTCGCGCCTGACCACGCAAATGAAGTCGGTCGGCGAGGCGATGGCGATCGGCCGCAATTTCCAGGAATCGCTGCAGAAAGCGATGCGCTCGCTGGAGATCGACTCGCACGGCTTCGAGCCCCAGGTGCCGGACCATTCCGCCGAGAGCGTCATGCGCATCCGCAACGAGCTCGCCATCCCGCGCAGCCGGCGCCTGTGGTACGTGGCCGACGCCTTCCGCGCGGGCCTGACCGTGGCCGATGTGTTCGACGCCTCGAAGATCGACCCCTGGTTCCTGGAGCAGATCGAGGAGTTGGTGCGCGTCGAGGGCGACATCGCCCGGCAGAAGGTCAGCCAGCTCGACGAGCCGACGCTGCGGGCGTGGAAGCGCCTGGGCTTCGCGGACCGGCGCCTCGCCACGCTGATGAAGGTCAAGGAGGAGTCGGTGCGCGCGCGCCGGCACAAGCTCGGCGTGCGGCCGGTGTACAAGCGCGTGGACACCTGCGCCGCCGAGTTCCCGACGTCCACCGCCTATCTGTACTCGACCTACGACGAGGAAAACGAGGCGCAGCCGACGGACCGCGACAAGGTCGTCGTGCTCGGCGGGGGACCGAACCGGATCGGGCAGGGCATCGAGTTCGATTACTGCTGCGTGCACGCTGCCTTCGCGCTGAAGGAGGACGGGTTCGAGACCATCATGGTCAACTGCAACCCGGAAACGGTCTCCACCGACTACGACACGTCGGATCGGCTCTATTTCGAGCCCCTGACGTTTGAGGACGTCATGGAGATCATCGACCTGGAAAAACCGAAGGGCGTGATCGTGCAGTTCGGCGGGCAGACGCCGCTCAAGCTCGCCCGCGCGCTGGAGAAGGCCAAGGCGCCGATCATCGGCACCTCGCCGGACTCGATCGACCTCGCCGAGGACCGCGAGCGCTTCCAGAAGCTGGTGGATCGCCTGGGCCTGCTGCAGCCGCCCAACGGCACCGCCAAGTCCGAGAAGGAGGCGCTGCGCATCGCGCAGGACATCGGTTATCCGCTGCTGGTGCGGCCGTCGTACGTGCTGGGCGGGCGCGCCATGCAGATCGTCTACGACGACGAGGACCTGCAGCGCTACATGATCGAGGCGGTGCGAGTGTCCAACGATTCGCCGGTGCTGCTCGACCGCTTCCTCAACAACGCCATCGAAGTGGACGTGGACGCGTTGTCCGACGGCAAGGACGTCGTCATCGGCGGCATCATGGAGCACATCGAGGAGGCTGGCGTGCACTCCGGGGACTCGGCGTGCTCGCTGCCGGCGCATTCGCTGCCCAAGAGCGTGCTCGACGACATCCGTGCCCAGGTCGACAAGTTGGCGCGCGCGTTAAAGGTCTGCGGTCTGATGAACGCGCAGTTCGCGGTGCAGGATGGCAAGGTCTACCTGCTCGAAGTGAACCCGCGCGCCTCGCGCACCGCGCCGTTCGTATCCAAGGCCACCGGGCGCCCGCTGGCCAAGATCGCCGCGCGCTGCATGGCCGGCGTCTCGCTGCGCGAGCAGGGCGTCACCGCCGAGATCCTGCCGAAGTATTTCTCGGTGAAAGAGTCAGTGTTCCCGTTCAACAAGTTCCCGGGCGTGGATCCGCTGCTGGGCCCCGAGATGCGCTCGACCGGCGAGGTCATGGGCGTGGGCGCGCACTTCGGCGAGGCCTTCGCCAAGGCCCTGGCCGGTGCCGGCATGATCGTGCCCTCCGGGGGCACGGCCTTCGTCAGCGTGCGCGACGAGGACAAGCACCGCGCTGCGGACCTGGCCCGCGTGCTGCGCACGCGGGGCTTTCGCGTGGTGGCCACGCGCGGCACGGCCGCGGCGATCCAGTCCGCCGGCATCCCGTGCGAGACGATCAACAAAGTCAAGGAAGGCCGTCCGCACTGCGTCGACCTGATCAAGAACGGCGAGGTGCAGTTCATCGCCAATACCACGGAGGGCAAGCGCTCGATCGAGGAGTCACGCTCGATCCGCGCCGCCGCCATCCAGCACAAGGTCTGCTACTTCACCACCATGGCCGGGGCCCAGGCCGCCGCCATCGCGATGGATCATCTGGACAAGGTGCAGGTAAACCGGCTACAAGACCTGCACCAGTCGCTGTCCTGATTCCTCCTCATGTCCGCCAAATTTCCGCTGACACTGCGCGGCATCGAAAAACTTCGTGAGGAGCTCAAGCGCCTCAAGTCGGTCGAGCGCCCGGCGATCGTCAAGGCGATCGCGGAGGCGCGCGCGCACGGCGACATCTCCGAGAACGCCGAATTCCACGCGGCCAAGGAGCAGCAGAGCTTCCTGGAAGGGCGCATTGCCGACATCGAGCAGAAGCTGGCCAACGCCCAGGTCGTCGACGTCACCAAGGTGAACGCCGGCGGCAAGGTCGTGTTCGGCGCGACCGTGAAGATTGCGGACGAGGACGGCAAGCAAGCCCGGTACCAGATCGTCGGCGAGGACGAGGCCGACTCGAAGAGCGGGCTGATCTCGATCAACTCGCCGATCGCCCGCGCGCTGATCGGCAGGAAGGAAGGCGACGTGGTCGAAGTCGCCGCGCCGGGTGGCACGCGCGAGCTGGAGATCCTGGGCGTCGAGTACGTGTGACCAAGAAACGCAGCTCCAGCAGCAAGCGCTGGCTGCACGAGCATCGCTCCGACACCTACGTGAAGCAGGCCCGGCACGAGGGCTATCGCTCGCGCGCGGTCTACAAGCTGGAGGAGCTGGACCAGCGCGACCACCTGCTCAAGCCGGGCATCTCAATAGTGGACCTGGGCGCCGCGCCGGGCGGCTGGTGCCAGTACATCGAGCGCAAGCTCGGCGGCCGGGTGCGTATCGTGGCCACCGACATCCTGCCGATGGACCCGGTGGCGGGCACGAACTTCACCTTCATCCTGGGTGACTTTCGCGAGCCCGCCGTGCTGGAGGCCATCGAGGCGGCGGTCGGGGCGGCCAAGGTGGACCTTGTTTTGTCGGATATGGCCCCCAATATCAGTGGTGTTGATGCCGCCGACCAGGCGGGCACTGTGCACCTGGCGGAACTGGCCCTGGAGTTCGCCCGGGCGCGCCTGAAGTCCAACGGCGCGCTGGTGGTGAAGCTGTTTCAGGGCGAGGGTTTCGACGAGTTTCTGAAAGACCTGCGGCTGGCCTTCGCCAAGGTCACGCTGCGCAAACCGAAGGCGTCGCGCCCTCGCAGTCGAGAGATTTACTTGGTAGCGCGGGGTCTGAGGGTGGTGTAGTGTCGGACGAGGTGTGTTGAGGACATGCGTTTGAACGATCTGGTCAAGAATCTGCTGCTCTGGGTGGTGATTCTGGTGGTGCTCACCAGCGTCTTCCAGAGCTTTTCCGCGCGCAACAGCAGCGCCCAGCCGCCGCTGAACTACTCCGAATTCCTGCAGCAGGTCCGTGACGACAACGTGGACACGGTCCACATCGAAGGCCAGAACCTGCGCGGCACGCTGAAGAACAACACGCGCTTCACGACCTACACGCCGGAAACCGACAACAACCCGCTGATCACGCTCCTGGTCGACCACAACGTGCGCATCGTTGGCGAGCCGCCCAAGGAACCGAACATCCTGTTCCAGCTGCTGTTCAACGCCTTCCCGATCCTGCTGCTGATCGCGGTGTGGGTGTACTTCATGCGCCAGATGCAGGGCGGCGCGGGCGGCCGGGGCGCGATGAGCTTCGGCAAGAGCCGCGCGCGCATGCTGGCGGCCGACCAGGTCAAGGTGACCTTCAACGACGTCGCCGGCGTGGAGGAGGCCAAGCAGGAAGTGGCCGAGTTGGTGGACTTCCTCAAGGACCCGGCCAAGTTCCAGAAGCTCGGCGGCAAGATCCCGCGCGGCGTGCTGATGGTCGGCTCGCCGGGCACCGGCAAGACGCTGCTGGCGCGCGCCATCGCCGGCGAGGCCGGGGTGCCGTTCTTCACTATTTCGGGCTCCGACTTCGTGGAGATGTTCGTCGGCGTCGGCGCCTCGCGCGTGCGCGACATGTTCGAGCAGGCCAAGAAGCACGCGCCCTGCATCGTGTTCATCGACGAGATCGACGCGGTCGGCCGCCATCGCGGCGCCGGCCTCGGCGGCGGCCACGACGAGCGCGAGCAGACGCTCAATCAGCTGCTGGTCGAGATGGACGGCTTCGAGGGCAACGAGGGCGTGATCGTCATCGCCGCCACCAACCGCCCCGACGTGCTCGACCCGGCGCTGCTGCGCCCGGGTCGCTTCGACCGCCAGGTGGTCGTACCGCTGCCGGACGTGCGCGGCCGCGAGCAGATCCTGAAGGTCCACATGCGCGCGGTGCCGCTGGCCGACAACGTGCAGCCCTCGATCATCACGCGTGCCACGCCGGGATTCTCCGGCGCGGACCTCGCCAACCTGGTCAACGAGGCGGCGCTGTTCGCGGCGCGCTCCAACAAGCGCCTGGTCGACCAGCTCGACTTCGAGAAGGCCAAGGACAAGATCATGA
>JANNKD010000153.1:0-12507 GCA_031396115.1 Gammaproteobacteria bacterium | reverse complement strand
AGTCGAGGCCGGCACGGTGGACCCGGAGCTGGTTGCGATCTTCCTCGGTGAAGCTGACGAGCTGATGGAGTCGCTCGACCGGCAGTTCGCGACGCTCGAGCGCGATCCCGGATCGAAGGAACCGCTGGCCGAAGTGGCGCGCGCCCTGCACACGCTCAAGGGCGGCGCGCGCATGGCCGGGCAGGAAGGCATCGGCACGGTCAGCCACAAGCTCGAGACGCTGATCGAGCACGTCAGCCAGGGCCGCGTGCCGCGCGACGCCGCGCTGCATTCGCGCCTGCACAACGTCATGGACGGCCTCTACCGGATGCTCGACGCGGTCAAGCGCGGCGACAAGCCGGACGAGACGCCGGCGCTGAACGAGCTGGAGGGCGGCGAGACGTCGGCGCGGGCGCCGGCGGTCGAGGCCGACCCGGTCGAAGCGCCGGCGTTTCGGCCAAGCGCCGTGGCGCCGGGCCTGGCCGCCGCGGTCGCGGCCGCGGCGACGCAACCCGAACGGACGTCGATCGCCTACGACCCGGAGCTCGCCCAGATCTTCACCAGCGAGTGCGCCGAGCTGATGGAATCGCTGGAGACGTCGCTGGCCGCCTGGCAGTCCGATGCGCACAACGAGGAAGCGCTGCGCGAGATGCAGCGCGCGCTCCACACGCTGAAGGGCGGTGCGCGCATGGCCGGCCTGATGGCGATGGGCACGGTCGCGCACGAGATGGAGTCGCGCGTCGACGAAATCGCCGAAAGCACCGGACCGGTGGAGGCCGAGGCGCTCGCCGCGGTGCACAGCCACCTGGGCCAGTTGCAGCGCATGCAGGACCGCCTGGTGCGCGGCGAAGGCGCGGCGCTGGCCGCCGAGGGCTACGGCGAGTCGTTGCCGGTGGCGCCGGTCTCCGCCGAACCGCAGGTCGAGCATTTCGAGGAGCCCGCGCCGCCGCCACGGTCGCGCGAGCCCACCGGCAAGTTCCCGACGCTGATCGGGGCCGGGCCGACGACGATCACGCTGCCGGCGATGCCGCCGCCCGAGCCGGCCGCCAAGAGCCCGTGGGACCCGGAGTTGTTCTGGAAGCCGGAGGACGCGCATGGCATGGCCGCGCGCCAGCGCGAGACCGCGCGCGTCAACGTCGACCAGCTCGACAAGATGCTGAACGAGGCCGGCGAGATCTCGATCTACCGCTCACGCATCGAGCAGAACACCCGCGCGTTGACCTTCCAGCTCAACGAACTGCAGGGCACCATCGACCGCGTGCGCGAGCACCTGCGCGCGCTCGAGCTCGAGACCGAGACCCAGATCGCCGCGCGCGGCTTCTCCGTCGGCCTCGACGTCAAGGGCGACCAGCGCTCCGACTTCGACCCGCTCGAGATGGACCGCTTCTCGCGCATGCAGGAGCTGTCGCGCACCCTGTCGGAGTCGGTCGGCGACGTCGCGGCGCTGCGCGTGACCATGGACGACCAGCTGTCCGAGGCCGAGACGCTGCTGATGCAGCAGGGCCGCGTCAACACCGAAATCCAGCAGGGCCTGATGGCCACGCTGATGGTGCCGTTCTCCCGCCAGGTGCAGCGTCTGCAGCGCGTGGTGCGCCAGACCGCGCAGGAATCGGGCAAGCAGGCCGACATCGTGTTCGAGGGCATCGAGCAGGAAATGGACCGCAACGTGCTCGAGCGCATGGTGGCGCCGATGGAGCACCTGCTGCGCAACTCGGTCGTGCACGGCATCGAGACGCCCGCCGTGCGCAAGGCCGCCGGCAAGGTCGAGCAGGGCACGATCAAGGTCACCCTGCGCCGCGAAGGCACGCAGCTGGCCATCGAGGTGCAGGACGACGGCCAGGGCCTCAACTACGCGGCGATCCGCAAGACCGCGGTCGAGCGCGGCCTGATGGCCAAGGGCGTCAAGTTGCGCGACCAGGAAGTCGCGATGTTCATCTTCGAGGCCGGCTTCTCGACCGCCAAGGTCGTCACGCAGACCGCCGGCCGCGGCGTCGGCATGGATGTGGTCGCCTCGGAAGTGAAGCAGCTCGGCGGCACGCTCGAGCTGTCGAGCGAGCCGGGCAAGGGCACGCGCTTCCTGATCCGCCTGCCGCTGACCCTGGCGCTGTCGCAGGCGCTGCTGGTCGGCGTCGGCACCGAGTCCTATGCCATCCCGCTGCCGACCATCGAGAGCATCGCGCGCGTGCAGGTCGACAAGCTGCCCGACCACATGCGCGAGGACGGCAACCCGTTCATCTACGGCGGCCAGGAATACGCCGTGCGCACGCTGGCCGGCCTGATCGAGACGCCGGGCTACCAGTTTCCGGAAAACGCCAGGTCGTTGCCGGTGGTGCTGGTGCGCCTCGGCGAAGGCCTGACCGCCGCCGACCGGCGCGTGGCCGTGGTCGTGGACCAGCTCTACGGCAACCGCGAAATCGTGTCGAAGACGGTCGGCCCGCAGGTCGCCTCGGTGCAGGGCATCAGTGGCGGCACGATTCTGCCGGACGGCCGCGTCGTGTTGATCCTCGACGTGCCGGCGCTGGTGACCAACAAGGCGCGCCGCGCCGCGGTCGTCGAGGTGGCCCACGACGAAGTCGTGGCCGCGCCGATGGCCGACGAGCGCCAGCTGGTCATGGTGGTGGACGATTCGATCACCATCCGCCGCGTCACCGAGCGCCTGCTGACGCGCGCCGGCTACCGCGTGGTGCTGGCCAAGGATGGCCTCGATGCGATGACGCAGCTGCAGACCGAATCGCCTGACGTGATGCTGCTCGACATCGAGATGCCGCGCGCCGACGGCTTCGAGGTTGCCACCTTCGTGCGCAACAACGACCGCATCAAGGGCCTGCCGATCATCATGATCACGTCGCGCTCGGGCGAGAAGCACCGCGAGCGCGCGCGCCAGATCGGCGTGAACGGCTACGTGATCAAGCCGTACCAGGAGGACCAGTTGCTCAGCGAGGTCCGTGACCTGGTCGCGGCGCGGAGGTTCTGATGGCGCGCGACGACGTCTACGCGGTGCTCGTGTCGCTCACCTCCGACACGCTGCTGCTGCCGAACGCGGCGGTGGCCGAGGTGATCTCGGCCGACGGCATCGATCCGCCGGCGGCGGGCGCGCCGGCGTGGCTGGCCGGCCGCGCCACCTACAACAACCGCCAGGTCTCGGTGATCCGCTTCGAGGCCCTCAACGGCTCGGTCCCGGCCGGCGACACGCGGCGCACGCGCCTGGCCGTGATCCAGCCGCTCACCGGGCAGCTGCGCACGGGCCAGTACGCCATCGTCTGCCAGGGCTATCCGCACCTGGTGACGCTGAACCGGCAGGCGCTGAAGAAGGAAGATCTGGTGTCCACGGACAACGTGGACATGGTGCTGACGCGCGTCTCCATCGCCAATACCAACGCGCTGATCCCGAACCTGGAAACGATCGAGAAAGTGCTGGCGCCCTTCGAGGGCGCGCCGGCAGCCGCCTGAAATCGTGCACGACTGCATCATCATCGGCGCCGGCCATAACGGCCTGACCGCCGCCAACTACCTCGCTCGCGGCGGCAAGAAAGTGCTGGTGCTCGAGCGCCGCGACACCGTCGGCGGCGCAGCGGTGACCGGCGAGGTTGCTCCCGGCTACCGCATCTCGACCGCCTCCTACCTGATCAGCCTGCTGCTGCCCGAAGTCGAGCGCGAGCTCGAGCTCGGCCAGCACGGCTACAAGGTGCTGCCGCGCTCGCCATCGTCATTCACGCCGTTCGAGGACGGCCGCTCGCTGCTGATGGGCCCGGAGCCCGGGCTCAACCGCCGCGAGATCGCCAGGTTCTCCGCGCACGACGCCGAGGTCTTCCCGCGCTACGAGGCGCTGCTCAACAGGATCGCCGACTGCCTCGAGCCGGCCATGATGGAAACGCCGGCCGACCTGCTGCCGCTGCCCAGGCACTGGCGCAAGCGCGGCTTCTTCGATCGGCTGCGCCACCTGGGCCGCGGCCACAAGCTGTATCGCGCGCTGGCGAAACTCGGCGACGACCTGCCCGAGGCGATGGAAATCCTGGTGGGCGCGGCGCGGCCGATCCTCGACCGCTGGTTCGAATCCGACGCGCTGAAGGCGACGTTGGCGACCGACGCCATCATCGGCACGTTCCAGCCGATCTCCGCGCCGGGCACCGGCTACGTGCTGCTGCACCACGTCATGGGCAGCGCGGGCGGGGCGCGTGGGGTGTGGGGTTACGTCGAGGGCGGCATGGGTGCGCTGACGCAGGCGCTGGCCAGGAGCGCCACGGCCGCCGGCGTCGAGATCCGTACCGGCAGCGCGGTGGCGGCGATCGAGGTTGCCGGCGGGCGCGCCAGCGGCGTGCGCCTCGCCAGCGGCGAGGTGCTGCCGGCGCGCTGCGTGGCGTCCAACGCTGACGCTCACGTGACGTTCGAACGCCTGCTCGATGCGAAACACCTGCCGGCCAAGTTCCGCGAAGCCGTCGCGCGCATCGACTACTCGAGCGCGAGCATGAAGATCAATTTTGCGGTCAGTGAGCTGCCGGACTTCACCAGCCGGCCCGGCAAGGCCGAGCCCGGCCCGCAGCACATCGGCACCATCCACATCGGCGCCACGCTCGACGACCTCGAGCGCGCCTACGACGACGCCAAGTACGGCCGGCCGTCGGCGAAGCCGGTGATCGAGATGACCATTCCCTCGGTGCTCGACCGTACGCTGGCGCCGGCCGGCCACCACATGGTCGGCCTGTTCGTGCAGTACGCGCCGTACCGGCTTGCGGCCGGCAACTGGGACAGCCTCAAGGACACGTTCGCCGACCGCTGCATCGCGGAAATCAACCGCGTGGCGCCCAACTTCGCCAAGTCCATCCTGCATCGCGAAGTGCTGTCGCCGCTGGACCTCGAGCGCACCTTCGGCCTGACCGGCGGCAACATCTTCCAGGGCGCCATGGGCTTGCACCAGCTGTTCTCGCTGCGCCCGGTGCCGGGCTGGAGCGATTACCGCACCCCGCTCAAGGGCCTGTACCTGTGTGGCGCGGCGGCGCATCCGGGCGGCGGCGTGATGGGAGCGGCGGGACGCAACGCCGCAGTGGAGATGCTGCGCGACCTCTGAAGCGCGCAGTGACGGCTATAGGCTAGACGCCTCCGGCCCGCCCGGCACAGAATCAACCCCCATTGGTGGAGAGCGCCATGCGCCAGCTCAGCGGCCTGGACACGATGTTCCTGAATCTGGAGACGAACGCCGTGCCGATGCACGTCGGCGGCCTGACGATCCTGGATCCGGCGACGGCGCCGCGCAACTTCGGCTTCCACACGGTCAGGCACCTGATCGAGAGCCGCCTGCACCTGCTGCCGATGTTCCGGCGCCGGCTGGTCCAGTCGCCGCTGAACCTCGACCTGCCGTACTGGATCGAGGACCCCGAGTTCGACATCGAGCACCACGTGCGCCATCGCGCGCTGGCCCAGCCCGGCAACGACAAGCAGCTGGCCGACTTCATCTGCGACGTCATGAGCACGCGCCTCGACCGCAGCATGCCGCTGTGGCGCGCGTACTACATCGAGGGCCTGTCGGGCGGCCGCGTGGCGCTGCTGACCAAGATCCACCACGCCTGCGTTGACGGCGTGTCCGGCGCCGAACTGCTGTCCGTGCTGCTTGACCTCACGGCCGAGCCGCGCGCGGCCGCGCCGCCCGAGATCCCGTGGGAGCCCGAGCCGGTGCCGTCGCCGATGCAACTCGCGGTCAGCACGGCGAAGAACATGCTGCAGCGCCCGAGAGAGGCCCTGCGCCTGCTGCGCGAGACCGGCCCGTTCCTGTTCTCGGCCGGCCGCGAGGCGCTGGCGCACCGCCGCGCGCGCGCCGAGGCCGACGGCAAGGAAGCAGCCGCAGCTCCCGAGGACCGCAGCGTCGGCGCGGCGCCGCGCATGCGCTTCAACACGACCATCACCGCGCGGCGCGCGTTCGCCTTCCGCTCGGTGCCCCTGGCCGACATCAAGCTGATCAAGAACGCCTTCGGCACCTCGGTCAACGACGTGGTGCTGGGCATCTGCGCGGGGGCCCTGCGCAAGTACCTCGAGGCCAAGCACGAACTGCCGGAGCAGTCGCTGATCGCGGGCGTGCCGGTGTCGGTGCGCACGGCGGACGACCAGGGCACGCCGGGCAACAAGGTGACGATGGCGCGCACCGCGCTGCACACCGAAATCGCCGACCCGGTCGAGCGGCTGCAGGCGCTGAGCAAGCGCATGATGAAGGTCAAGCGCAGCTTCCGCGCCACGCCGGCGCGCCGCATGATGGACTGGGTCAACGTGCCGTCGCCGGGGCTGCTGGCGCAGGCCGCGCGGCTGTACGAGAACTTCAGCATCCAGGACTACGTGTACCCGACGTACAACCTGATCATCTCGAACGTGCCGGGGCCGCAGCAGCCGCTGTACTTCGCTGGCGCGCGGGTGCAGGCCAACTACCCGGTGAGCATTCCGTACCATGGGCTGGCCTTCAACGTCACCGTCATGAGCTACCTCGACGACCTCGACTTCGGACTGACGGCCCATCGCACGACCGTGCCCGACATCGACCACCTGATGGACCTGCTGGTCGAAGCGGCGGCGGAGCTCAAGCGCCGCGCCGAGCAGGCCGTGCGCAAGGCCGGGTGATGGACGCCTCGGACCGCCTGATCCGCGCGCTCTACGCGCTCGCCGTCGAGGAGGACTGGGCCCAGTTCCGCGTGCTCGCGCTCGGCCGCGTGTGCCGCGAGCTCGGCATCAAGGAAGTGGTGTGGACCACGCAGGCCAGCGACCAGGCGCATCCCGGCGAGTTCACCTCGTGGCCGGGCAAGGGATCGCTCAACACCCAGCAGATGCTGGCGCTGCCCCTGAAGGAGGAGTCCGAGTCCGCGCTGGATGCGCGCGGCGTGGCGCTGCGGCTGCAGCACCAGGACAGCCGCCTGTCGAGCCGCTTCGCGATCTGGTTCGGCGGCCCGCGGCCGTCATCCGACAACCTGCGCCGCGTGTTCGCGCACCTGGTCGAGGCCGGCTCGCTGGCCCTGCAGCACTTCATCCACAGCGACGAGCGCCTGTCGCGCTGGGGTCGCGCCAACCGCGGCGCCGCGGCCATGGTCGACGTCTACGGGACGGTCTATGCCGCCAGCCGCAGCTTCCGCGACCTGCTCGGCGCGGAATTCGGCGACCCGAATTTCGACCGCCTGCCGTTCGCGCTGCCGGACGACCCGTCCGAGGAGCGGGGCGCCTTCGGCCACGGCACGCTGCGCTTCCGCCTGGTGCCGACCGACGCGCGGCGGTTCCTGCTCTACGCGCGCAAGGAACAACCCCTCGACGGCCTGTCGCCGCGCGAGCAGGAGATCGCCCGCGCGCTCGCCGCCGGCAAGACACTGAAGTCGGTGGCGCGCCAGTACGGCATCGCCACGTCCACCGTGGCCAATCACGCCTCGCGCGTGTATCGCAAGCTCGGCATCTACCGCCGCGAGGAACTGTTCGAGCTGCTGCGCAGCGCCGGCGGCGGCACCCCGAAATCCGGCGACACCGCGGCCTAGATTTCCCTTAAGCTGGCGCCCCCTATGAGCGCCATCCTCGAGGTCCGCGACCTCGTCAAGCAATATCCGAAGGTCCGGGCCGTCGATGGCGTGACCTTCGACGTGCCGGAAGGCGTGTGCTTCGGCTTGCTCGGCCCCAACGGCGCCGGCAAGACCACCACGGTCGAAATGCTCGAAGGGCTGGTGCGGGCGACCGCGGGCAGCGTGAACTTCCGCGGCGCGCCGCTCGGCGCCGGCTACCGCGAGCGCATCGGCATCCAGTTCCAGCACACGGCGTTGCAGCAGTTCCTGACCGTGCGCGAAAACCTGAATTTCTTCTCGAAGCTGTACCGCAAGCCGGCTTCGCTCGAGCGGGTCATCGCGCGCTGCCGGCTGGCCGACATCCTCGACCGCGACACCGGCAAGCTGTCCGGCGGACAGCGCCAGCGCGTACTGCTGGCGATCGCGCTGATCAACGAGCCGGAGCTGCTGTTCCTGGACGAACCGACCACCGGCCTCGACCCGCAGGCGCGGCGCAATTTCTGGGACCTGATCCGCGAGATTCGCGGCGAGGGCAAGACCGTGGTGCTGACCACCCACTACATGGAAGAAGCCTACGTGCTCTGCGACGAGCTGCTGATCATGGACCACGGCCGCGTCATCGCGCGCGGCTCGCCCAAGCGCCTGCTGTCGCAGCACTACAACGACGTCGTCGTCGAGCTGCCGGGCGCGGCGCTGAACGGCCGCAGCGAGTGGCCGTTCGCGCTCGTGCAGCGCGGCGAACTGGTCGAAATCATGACGGCGGACGTCAACGCCACCGTCAGCACGCTGCTGTCGGCCGGGGTGTCGCTGGCGGAACTCAAGGTCCGGCCCCGCTCGCTCGAGGACCTGTTCCTCCAGCTCACCGGCAAGGAACTGCGCGGATGATCGACACCCCCCGTTTCGCGCGCCTCGCGGCCATGACCTGGGCGCGCTCGCTGGAGTTCCTGCGCGACCGCTCGGCGCTGGGCTGGAACATCGCCTTTCCGGTGCTGATGGTTGGCGCGTTCGCGATGGTGTTCTCCGGCCCGGGCCAGCCGCTGTTCAAGGTCGCGGTCATCGCTGACGCGCCGATCTCGGCCGAGCTGCACCCGTTTTTCGGCGCCGAGCACGTGCTGTTCTTCAAGGAAGTCGCGGGCGAGGAGGCCATCGGCAAGGTCGGCCACCACCAGGTGGACTTGCTCGTCGACCTGCGCGCGCAGCCGGGGCGCTACTGGGTCAACGAGGAATCGGCCAAGGGCGAGACCCTGGAGAAGCTGCTGGCCGTGGCCGGCGGGCCGAAGCTCGAGCGCCAGGCCACGAGCGGCGAGCGCGTGCGTTACGTGGATTGGGTCGTGCCGGGCCTGCTCGGCATGAACATGATGTTCTCGTGCCTGTTCGGCATCGGTTACGTCATCGTGCGCTACCGCAAGAGCGGCTACCTCAAGCGCCTCAACGCGACGCCGCTGACGCCGTTCGAGTTCCTGTCGGCGCAGCTGATCTCGCGCCTCACGCTGACCATGATCATCACCGTGGCGTGCTTCGTCGCGATGACGTCGATCCTGCATTTCCGCATGGACGGCTCGTACCTGGACCTGTTCGTCGTCACGCTGCTCGCCGCCATCAGCATGACCGCGATGGGGTTGATCGTCGCCGCGCGCGTGTCGAGCGAGGAGTTCGCCGGCGGCGTGCTGAACGTGCTGAGCTGGCCGATGATGGTGCTGTCGGGCGTGTTCTATTCGCTCGACGGCGCGCCGCGGGCCGTGCAGATCGCCGCCGACGTGTTCCCGCTGACCCACCTGCTGGTTGCCGCGCGCGCGATCATGCTGGAGGGCGCGACGCTGGCCGAGCTCGGCTACAACGTCGGCGCGCTGGCGTTGATGTCGGTGGTGTTCCTCGGCCTCGGCACGGCCATGTTCCGGTGGACGCAGGACTAGCGCGCCTCGCGCTGCTCGCGGCGGCCACGGCGCTGCTGCCCGGTTGCTACTACGGGCACCTGCTCAAGGGCCAGTACGAGCTGCTGTCGCACCGCGAGCCGGTCGACGAACTGATCGCCAGGCCCGGAACCGATCCCGCGCTGCGCCGCCGCCTCGAGCGCGCGCTCGAAGCGCGCCGCTTCGCCAGCCGCGAGCTCAAGCTGCCCGACAACGGCAGCTATACCCGCTACGCCGACCTCGGCCGGCCGTACGCCGTGTGGAATGTGTTCGCGACGCCCGAGCTGTCCCTGCAGGCGCACGAGTGGTGCTATCCGTTCCTGGGCTGCCTGGCTTACCGCGGCTACTACGACCTGGAGCGCGCGAAGGGCGATGCGGACGAGCTGCGCAAAGAGGGCATGGACGTCATGGTCGCCGGCATCGCGGCGTACTCGACACTCGGCTGGTTCGACGACCCGCTGCTCAACACCATGGGCGGCACCGACGACGACCTCGCCGGCACGATCTTCCACGAACTCGCGCACCAGGTGGAATTCGCCGACGGCGACACGGCGTTCAACGAATCCTTCGCGAACTTCGTCGAGCAGGAAGGCCTCCGGCAATACCTCAAGGCGCCGGATTTGGCCGCGACCGCGCGCCAGCGGCAGCAGCGCGCGGCCGAATTCACCGCCCTGGTGCTCGCGACGCGCGAGCGTCTCGAGGCGGTCTATGCGAGCGCCACGCCGGACGCCGGCAAGCGCGAGCGCAAGCTTGCCGAGTTCGCGCGGCTGCGCGCCGAGTACGAGGTACTCAAGCAGGGGTGGGGCGGTGACGCCCGCTTCGACGGCTGGATGAGCGGCGAGGCGAACAACGCGCGCTTGCTGCCATTCGGCCTGTACCACGCCTGGGTGCCGGCCTTTGCCGCGCTGTTCCGCCAGGAGAATGGCGACTGGCAGCGCTTCTACGGCAAGGTCAAGGAACTCGCCAAACTCGACCCCGACGAGCGCCAGCGGCGCCTGGAGCACCTCAAAAAAGGGGACGCACGCATTTAAGAAAAGGGGACGCACGCATTAATTGTTGGCGGTGGGCTCGAGGTTGGTGGTAGGTTCCGCGGACAACAACAAGAAGAGGCTGCCCATGCCCCGATTTCCGAGGACGCGCTCGAGCAGGTCTTCCGCCCCTTGCACTCCAAGTACGCGCAGCGGGTGAATCGCCTCAAGTCCTGGAAGGGCCACCTCTGGCAAGGCCGCTATTTCTCTTCACCGCTCGACGACGCCTACCTCTGGGCGGCAGTCCGCTACGTGGAACGCAACCCCGTGCGGGCCGGACTCGTCGCCAAGGCCGAGGACTACCCGTGGTCCAGCGCGCAGGCGCACTGCGACCTTCGGAGCGACAGGGTCTTGGAGGGCGACTGCCGATGGCTCTCTGCCTTCGGCGTTGGGGACTGGTCCGCCTGGCTCGCTGATGACGACGAGCCGGCCAAGCTGGAAGTGCTGCGGCAGCACGCTGACCGGGGCTTGCCGTGCGGAGAGGAGGGCTTCGTCGCCGAGCTCGAGCGGCTGGCGGGTCAGCCGCTCAGGCCGCGGCCCCGGGGGCGGCCCAAAGCACCGCCGGCCAAAGATGAGGACGCGGAAAATGCGTGCGTCCCCTTTTCGTAATTGCGTGCGTCCCCTTTATTAGCGCAGCGCTTCCAGCGTGCGCGTTTCGCCGTGCTGCATCACCCAGAACTTGTCGGGCGCGACGCGTGCTTCCTTCAGCGCCTGCGCCAGCGCCTTCGGTGGCTCGTCCATCGGCTCTTCGGTCAGGCGGAACGTGCCCCAGTGCATGGCCACCGACTGGCGCGAAGCGAGGTCCTTGTGGATGCGCACGGCTTCTTCCGGATTCACGTGCATGGACTTCATGAACCAGCGCGGCGCGTAGGCGCCGATCGGCAGCAGGGCGACGTCCATCGGGCCCATCTTGTTGCCGATGTCGACGAAGTCCTTGGAGTAACCGGTATCGCCGGCGAAGAAGACCTTCTTGCCGCCCGCCTCGAGTACGAAGCCGCACCACAGCGTGCGATTGCGGTCGTTGTGCCAGCGTCCGGAGAAGTGCTGTGCCGGCACCGCGGTCACGGAAAAGCCGTGGCCGTCGTGACGCTGCCACCAGTCGAGTTCCACGACGTTGCCGACGCGGCGGCGCTGCAGCCAGCGGCGCAGGCCGAGCGGCACCACGTAGACCGCCTTGGGGTGATGCCGCGCCAGCCAGCGCACCGTGCCGTCGTCGAGGTGGTCGTAGTGGTTGTGCGAGACCAGGATGACGTCGAGCGCCGGCAGGTCGCGCAGCGCCAGCCCCGGCGCAACCAGCCGCTGCGGCCCGGCGAACTGCAGCGGCGAGGCACGCGCCGTGAAATGCGGGTCGGTGAGGACGTTCAGCCCGCCCACCTGCACCAGGAAGGTGGCGTGGCCGATCCAGGTCAGCGTCGGCCGCGTGCGGTTGGCGGCGAGGAAGCCGGGATCGGGCGCAGCCATCGGCGCCTCGAACTTGGCGCCGACGCGGTCCCAGCCCCACAGGAACTTGAGGAAGTCCCTGAGGCCCTTGCGCTCGTGGGGGTAGTTGTTGCGAAAACCGCGGCGGGCGTGGTGTTTGGGTTTCATAGGCGGGCGCCAAGTCTAAACGATAGACTGCGCGCCAAATGCACCTGCACAACACCCTGAGCGGCCGCAAAGAGCCCTTCGAGCCGCAGGATCCAAAGCGCGTGACGCTGTACGTCTGCGGGCCGACGGTCTACTCCTTCGCCCACATCGGCAACGCGCGCCCGGCGGTGGTGTTCGACGTGCTGGCGCGCGTGCTGCGTCGTAAGTACCCGGGCGTGCTCTACGCCCGCAACATCACCGACATCGACGACAAGATCAACGCCGCGGCGCAGAAGGAAGGCGTCGGCATCGACGTCATCACCGCGCGCTACGCCAAGGTCTACCACGAGGACATGGCCGCGCTGGGCGTCGCCAGTCCCGATGCCGAGCCGCGCGTGACCGAGCACCTGCCGTCGATCATCGCCATGATCGAGCGGCTCATCAAAGCCGGCCACGCCTACGCTGCCGAAGGGCACGTGCTGTTCGACGTGCCGAGCTACCCGGATT
>JANNKD010000001.1:0-3988 GCA_031396115.1 Gammaproteobacteria bacterium | reverse complement strand
TTCATCACGCTGTCCGGCGTGGCGGTGCTGACGGGCGTGGTGATGGTCACCTACATTCGCGACCTGCGGCACCAGGGCGTCGAGCTGGAGGACGCGATCGTGCAGGGCGCGCTGACGCGCCTGCGGCCGATCCTGATGATTGCGCTGGTGGCGAGCCTGGGGTTCCTGCCGATGGCGCTGAACACCGGCACCGGGGCGGAAGTGCAACGCCCGCTTGCCACCGTCGTCATTGGAGGAATCCTGTCGGCGACGGTTCTGACACTGCTGGTGTTGCCCGCGCTGTACCGCATGTTCCACCGGCAGTACGCGGTGGCCAAGCCGTTCGAGGCGGAGGATTGACGTGACGGCGTTTCCTGTGGGATTCCGTTCAATATTCCAGATGCCCGGCGTGCCCGCCGCTCTTGGCGCTGCGCTCTTGTTCGGAGTGGGCACGCCGCTGGCCAAGGAGCTGCTCGCAGGCGTGAGCCCGTGGCTCATGGCCGGGCTCCTGTACCTCGGTTCGGGTCTGGGCCTGCTGCTGTATCGAGTAGCGCGCCGACTGCCTCGCGCGCGATTGCCGGCGGGGGACTGGCCCTGGCTTGCCGGTGCAATTGCGTCAGGCGGTGTCGCCGCACCCGTGCTCCTGATGTACGGCCTCGCCGGCATGCCGGCGTCGGGCGCCTCTTTGCTGCTCAATTCCGAGGTCGTGCTCACCGCCTTGATCGCGTGGTTCGCGTTTCGTGAAAATTTCGATCGCCGTATCGCACTGGGGATGGCTGCGATCGTTGCTGGTGCCGTGGTCTTGAGCTGGCCGGGCGATGCACGCTTCGGCCGGCTGTGGCCGGTGCTCGCCGTCCTGGCGGCATGCCTGGCTTGGGCAATCGACAACAATCTGACGCGACGCGTTTCGCTCGGTGACGCCACGTGGATTGCCATGCTCAAGGGGTTGTCCGCGGGTTCGGTAAACCTCGCGATCGCCGTCTCCGCGGGGGCTCCGATGCCAGCCTGGCCTGCCGTATTCGGAGCGCTGCTGGTCGGCTGGCTGTCGTACGGCGTGAGCCTGGCGTTGTTCGTGCGCGCGCTGCGCGAACTGGGCACTGCACGCACCGGGGCTTACTTTTCGGTGGCGCCGTTCTTTGGCGCGGTCATGGCCCTTGCGGTTCTAGGCGAGCCCCTTACCGCGCCGCTGGCGTGCGCCGGCGGCTTGATGGCGCTCGGCGTCTGGCTGCACCTGACGGAGCGTCACAGTCACCCGCACACGCACGAACCGCTGGAGCATGAGCACGAACACGAGCACGACGAGCACCATTGCCACGAGCACGGCTCACCGGTCGCTCCCGGGACTCGACACACGCATTGGCATCGGCACGAGGGTCAAACTCACGCGCACGCGCATTTTCCGGACGCGCATCACCGGCACGAGCACTGAGGAAGGGGATCTGCGGCTCAGAATGGGCCGTGGTCGGAGCGATCCGCCGTGAAACTAAACCGCCCGGAACTGGATCAGGAGGTCGCGCCCTGGACTTCGCCCGAAGAGGCGCCGAGGTCGGTTTGGTTTGAAATCGCAAACCCTCGGAAAGATGGGGAAAAGCTGCGCGAAGTAGAGAGAAAAATGCGCGCAACCTGTTCGGTTGGCGGAGAGAGAGGGATTCGAACCCTCGATAAGCCTTTTGAGCCTATACGCCCTTAGCAGGGGCGCGCCTTCGTCCACTCGGCCATCTCTCCGTGGACAGATTTGCTGCGAACTTGTACCGATGCTCTACCGAACGACCCTCACCGCTGCCTCGTGTCCGTCCAGGCCTCGGCCTGCGGCCTCGGCCGTTCGCCCCGCCAGCGAGCTTCGCTCGCTAAGCGGCGGGCTCACCCACTCGGCCATCTCTCCGTGGACAGGTAAATTTTCGCGGACGCGGAGGATACCCTATTTCTTCGGGGGCTCCGCGCGGCCTGCCGGGGCGTCCTCGATCTTGACCTCTTCGGCGCTTCGATCCCCTCCGCCGTGGCGCACCAGACGAGTCCGCTTATCCGAGCGTGCCGCTGCACGATCCCGGCACACGGTATGTGCGCTACCGCATAGAACACCCCGTCGCAATCGGCGCATAACTGACGCCCCGAAGCGGCGACCGGATCGTAAGGAGTCTGCACATGGAAATTCGTCAAGGGAATCAACTTGCAATAGCGCTGGGAATCGCCGTGCTGATTGGCGGCACCTTCCCGGCATTCGCGCGCCACGTGCCCTCAATGGGTGAGCCGGACTTTGTGCTCTTGAGCGCCGCGCCTGACGGCGGCGGAGCGGTGACCTGCACCGATTCGATCATCACCGGAGATGTGGGTTCTTCCGGAGAGCCGGCCTCGGTGGTTCGGACCAACTGCACGATCAACGGGGCCGTCATCGCGCCCGTTTCCGCAGGAGTCGTGGCCCAGTTCGACGATGCGTACAGTGCCCTGGCGGACGTGTCCTGTGACCAGGTTCTCACCGGCACGCTGGCCGGAGTCACGCTGGCGCCGGGCGTCTACTGCTTCGATGCGGCAGCGGAACTGACCGGCACGTTGACGCTCGCCGGGCCCGCCAACGGAGTCTGGATTTTCAAGATTGGCAACACCGCAGTCGGTGCTCTCACCGGCACCAACTTTCAGGTGGTCCTGGCAAACGGTGCAACGGCCTGCAATGTGTACTGGTGGGTGGACGCGGCCGCGACCCTGACGACGTCGAATTTCGCAGGAACCATTCTTGCGGGCGCTGCAATCACTCTCACCGGTGGAACCTTTGAAGGGGACGCCCTGGCGAGAGCCGCAGTCACCGTAACCAACGTCACGGCCACCGGCTGCGATGGTTCATCCCACAACCCGCCGCCACGGCAGGCCTGCAACCAGGGCGTCGGCAACGGCCCCGAGGCTTGCGATCCGGGCAATTCGAACCAGGGCAACCCCGCGCGCTCGAACGACGAACTCGGCGGCGTGCCGGGCAACCCGGGTCGCAAAGGTGGCAACAAGTAAAGCCTGCAGTCGCAAGATCAGAAAACAGGACCCCAAGGGTCCTGTTTTTTTTTGCGCCGCCGGCGATACCCTATTTCTTCGGGGGCTCCGCGCGGCCCACCGGGGCGTCCTCGATCCTGACCTCTTTCGGCGCTTCGATGCCCAGTTGCACCCGCCCGCCCTGGATGTCCACGACCTTCACCACGATGCGGCCGTCGATGACGATCGCTTCGCCGGGCTTGCGCGTCAGCAGCAGCATGTCAGGCCTTGGCCTGCTCGAGTTCAAAGGCCTTGTGCAGCGTGCGCACGGCCAGCTCCAGGTACTTGTCCTGGATCACCACCGAAATCTTGATCTCGGAGGTCGAGATCATCTGGATGTTGATGCCGTCGGACGCCAGCGCCTTGAACATCTTGCTGGCGATGCCGGCATGGCTGCGCATGCCCACGCCGACCACCGACACCTTGCAGATGTCGTTGGCGGTGCGCACGCCCTTGGCGCCGAGTTCCTTCGCGACGCGCTTGATCACCTCGTGCGCGCGGTCGAAGTCGTTGCGGTGCACGGTGAAGGTGAAGTCGGTCGAGGCATCCTCCGCCACGTTCTGCACGATCATGTCGACCTCGATGTTGGCGTCGCCGACCGGGCCGAGGATGGCCGCGGCGATGCCGGGGCGGTCGGGCACGCCGACGACGGTGATCTGCGCCTCGTCGCGGTTGAAGGCGATGCCTGAAATCAGCGGGTCTTCCACGGGACCTCCATTCTCATCCAATGTAATCAGCGTGCCCGGACCCTCGACGAAGGTCGACAGCACGCGCAGCGGCACCTTGTACTTGCCGGCGAACTCCACCGAGCGGATCTGCAGCACTTTCGACCCGAGCGAGGCCAGCTCCAGCATTTCCTCGAACGTGATCTTGTCCAGCCGCCGCGCCTAGGGCTCGACGCGCGGGTCGGTGGTGTAGACGCCGTCCACGTCCGTATAGATCTGGCACTCGTCGGCCTTCAGCGCCGCGGCCAGCGCGACGCCGGTGGTGTCCGAGC
>JANNKD010000313.1:0-9555 GCA_031396115.1 Gammaproteobacteria bacterium | reverse complement strand
CGTGGCGCCGGGCACGGTGTTCGTCAGCCGCCGGCCGACCGGGGAGGTCTACGCGCCGGCGCTCAAGCAGCGCTATCCGGGGCGCGACTGGATCCTGACGCGCATCCTGTGGTTGTCCGGGCTCGAGGTCGGTCGCAACCGGCTGCGCGACGTCGACACCATGCGCCGCTACATCTACCTGCATGGCACGCCCGACGACACTGCGCTCGGCAAGCCCGGCTCGCACGGTTGCGTGCGCATGAAGAACGACGACATCGTCGAGCTGTTCGACCTGGTCGAGGCCGGCATCGAAGTGGACATCCATGAGTAGGGCGAAGCCGCGCCGGAAAAAAAGGGACAGTCCCCTTTTTCGCAAGAAACGCGAAAAAGGTGACAGTCCCTGGATCGGCCCGCTGATGGCCGATATCGGCGGCACGACGCTGACCGCGGAAGATCACGAGGTGCTCAGGCATCCGCTGGTCGGCGGCCTGATTCTGTTCGCGCGCAATTACCACAACAATGAGCACCTTCGCGCGCTGACCGCGGAACTGGCGTCGCTGCGCAAAGGCCGGCTGCCGCGGCTGCTGGTCGCCGTCGACCACGAAGGCGGGCGCGTGCAGCGCTTTCGCGACGGCTTCACGCGCATCCCGGCGATGCGCTGGATCGGCCAGCTGCACGCCGGGGACAGGGAGCGCGGGCTGCAGTGGGCGCGCGCCCAGGCGCAGATTCTCGGCAACGAGCTCGCCGCGCACGGCATCGACCTGTGCTTCGCGCCGGTGCTCGACCTGGACCACGGCGTCAGCGAGGTCATCGGCGACCGCGCGTTCGCCGCCGATGCGAAGACCGTGATCGCGCTGGCGAAGAGCTTCTGCGCCGGGCTGGCCAGCGCCGGCATGGCAGCGACCGGCAAGCATTTCCCCGGACACGGCGCGGTCGTGGCCGATTCGCACCTCGAGCTGCCGGTGGATGCGAGGACGCTGCAGGAGATCGAGCGCACCGACCTCAAGCCGTTCGCGGCGCTGATCAAGGCAGGCATCCCGTCGCTGATGATGGCGCACGTGCGCTACACCGCCGTCGACGCGACGCCGGCCTCGCTGTCGCGCAAGTGGATCCAGGGCACCCTGCGAAAGAAACTTGGATTTGGCGGCGCCGTGTTCTGCGACGACCTGTCGATGGGCGGCGCCGCGGTGATCGGCTCATACGCCGAGCGCGCCAGGCTGGCACTGGCCGCCGGCTGCGACATGCTGCCGGTGTGCAACAACCGCCCGGCGCTGGCGCAGTTGCTGGACGAACTCAGGAAGTTCAAGCCGGCGGCTGCCTCGGGCCGCCGCCTGGTGAGGCTCTACCGGAGAGACGCATGAGCGCGGCGATGCGGGAAGCCGAAACGGTGCTGGCGCAAGCCGACTGCCTGCACGACGCCGCCTCGGTGCAGGGCGCCTACGAGCGCCTGGCGGGCGCCATCGGCAAGCACTACGCCGGGCGCAATCCGCTGCTGTTGTGCGTGATGATCGGCGGACTCGCGCCCACCGCCGAGATCACGCGGCGCCTGGCGTTCCCGTTCGAGCTCGATTACCTGCAGGCGACGCGCTACCGCGGCACGACGCAGGGCGGGGGCCTGGTGTGGAAGCGCCAGCCCGACGCAAAGCGCATCGAGAACCGCGACGTGCTGGTCATCGACGACATCCTCGACGAGGGCCACACGCTGGTCGCCATCCGCCAGGCGCTGCAGGGCTTCGGCCCCGCCAGTCTGCAGGTCGCCGTGCTGGCGGAGAAACTGCACAATCGCCGCGCGCCACAGGCGCACGCGGAGTTCATCGGCCTGCAGGTGGAGGATCGTTACGTGTTCGGATGCGGCATGGACTACAAGGAATACTGGCGCCAACTGCCCGCGATCTACGCGGTGAAGCAGGTCGCGGTGAAAGCCTGATGGCCGCCGTCGCGGTGATCGGCGGCACCGGCATGAACCAGTGGCCGGGCCTGACCGTCCAGCGCGCGCAGCCGGTGGGCACGCCGTACGGCGAGCCGTCGGCGCCCCTGATCCATGGGCGCATCTACGGCGCCAACGTGATCTTCCTGCCGCGCCACGGGGACGGCCACAAGGTCCCGCCGCACCTGATCAACTACCGCGCCAACCTGTGGGCGCTGAAGGACGCCGGCGTGAAGTCGGTGATCGCCATCGCGGCGGTCGGCGGCATCGCCAAGGCCCTGACGCCGGGGGCCGTGGCCGTGCCCGACGACGTCATCGACTACACCTTCGGGCGCGAGCACACGTTTTTCGACGGCGTGCGCACGGCGCTGCAGCACGTGGATTTCAGCGAGCCCTACACGCCCGCGCTGCGCCGGGCGCTGCTGGCGTCGGGGCGCAAGGCCGGGGTGCGGCTGGTGGACGGCGGCGTCATGGGCGTGACCCAGGGCCCGCGGCTCGAGTCGCCGGCCGAAATCGCCCGCATGAAGCGCGACGGCTGTGCCATGGTCGGCATGACCGGCATGCCGGAAGCGGTGCTGGCGCGCGAAGCCGGACTCGACTACGCGGCGCTCGCGGTCAGCGTGAACTGGGCCGCGGGTCTGGGCAGCGGCGACATCCACGGCGAGATCGAACGCAGCATCGCCGCGGGCATGGGCAAGGTGCGCGCCGTGCTGGCCAAGGCCTTGCCCGCCCTCAAGGGCTGACCCCCCGACCGGGCATTTTTTGCCCACTCGCCCCGACGGGCGTATAGTCGGCCGCGGGGAGGGTGGATTCGGAAGTCCGGAAAGGACTGCGAATCAACGAATTAGGGGGCTTTTTTCGTGCGTCGCATTATCGTGCTGAACGCCAAGGGCGGCTGTGGCAAGACCACCGTCGCCACCAACCTTGCGTCCAGCTACGCCATCCGCGGCTTCAAGACCGCGCTGATCGATTACGACCCGCAGGAATCCAGCATGCAATGGCTGCGCTCGCGCAGCCCGGACCTGCCGCGCATCCAGGGCATCGCCATCCACGACGCCAGCCGCGTGCCGCTGGCCGGCGCCTGGCAACTGCGCATCCCGCGCGATACCCAGCGCGTCATCGTCGACACCCCCGCGGGCCTGCGCGCCATGGACCTGACCGGGCGCATCACGGTGGACGACCTGCTGCTGGTGCCGATCCAGCCTTCGGCCATCGACGTGCGCGCGACTTCCGATTTCATCCGCGACCTGCTGCTGGTGGCGCGCCTGCGCCCGCAGGACCGGCGCCTGGCCATCATCGGCAACCGCACCCGGCGCGGGCCGGCGCTGTTGGCGCTGAAAGGCTTCCTGGAGAACCTGCGTATCCCGGTGCTCGAGTACCTGCGCGAGGCCGGCACCTACGGCGTGGCCGCGGAGCTGGGCCTGGGCGTCGGCGAACTGCCGCAGTCGCGGCTGCACGCGTCGGCGTGGCAGACCATCGTGAACCAACTCGAGGGTGGGACGGCGCCGCTGCCGGTGTCGGTTCGTGTCGAGCGCGAGGCGCCCGTGCCCGGCGCGGTACCGGCGTTCCTGATCACGCCGGCGCAGCCGGCGGATCTCACCACGGCCCCCGCGGCCGCGGGGAAAAACCTCAACTAGTCCTTTTTCGGCGGCGTCGCCGCCGGTTTCCGCGGCTGGGGCGTGGCCGGCGCCGGCGGCGCCACGATGGGCTTCGGATCCGCGCGCTGCGTGCGCACCAGCAGTCCGAGGCGCGGGCTGTCGAGGTGGTTCAACTCGTCGCGCTTCAGGCGCCGGCGCTCACGCAGGCGGAAGCTGCGCAGCGCGCCATCCTCCTGTACCTGCGTCTGCACGAAGTTCGCGTCGAGGTGCAGGTAGCGGCCCGCGAGCAGCGCGACCCAGCCGTCCACCGGATAGACCTCGACGCTGCCGCCCGGCGTCAGGCTGGTCATCGGCTTGCCCTGCTTGAGCCGCAGCGCGATGCCGCGCTCGGCCGGCGGGTCCTTCTGGATCCAGGCGATGCGGATCAGCGGCTCGTGGTTGCGGCTGTTGCGCAGCCGGTTCCACGCTTCGTTCAGGCCGAACAGCTCGTCCTCCAGGATTTCGATGCCGGCGTTGCGCAGCGGCGAGACTTCCCAGGGCTCGAAGGTGCGCACGGTTTCCGGCAGCAGCACCGGTTGCGAAGACTCGTTGCTGGGAGTCGAGCGGTCGGCGAACAGGATCAGGTCCACGCGATAGCGCTCCGCCAGCGCGGAGGCGGGCGCAAGCGCCGCGGCCAGCGCGGCGGCGCGAACGAGGGAAGTGGAGAGTTTCATGCCGACGCCGACAGTGTAGCCAACAGCGCGCTGGCGGCGGGCGCGCGCGCCTCGGGCGTGGCCAGCGCCACGTGGTGGTGCAGCCGCGACTGGCCCTCGAGGCGGTAGGCCTTCGGCTGCGACTGGACCAGCCTGATCAGCGCGCGCGGCTCGATCCGGGCCTGCGCCTCGAACTCGAGCGTCAGCCCCTTGGCGCCGGCGCGTACCTTGGCCACGCCGAGACGCTGCGCCTGTGCGCGCACGCGCATGGCTTCGACCAGGCGCTGCGCGGCGTCCGGCAGCGGGCCGAAGCGGTCCACCATCTCGACCGTGAGCTCGTCGAGCGCCGCGGCCTCGGGCGCTTCGGCCAGGCGCTTGTACAGCACCAGGCGCGTGTGCACGTCCGGGATGTAATCCTCGGGCAGCAGCGCGGTGACCCCGAGGTCCACCTCGCAGGCGCTCGCGCCGAACGGCCGGTCGGCGAGCGCGCCGGATTTCAGGCTCGCCACGGCCTCGGCGAGTTGCGCGGCATAAAGCGTGAAGCCGATCTCCTCGATCTGGCCGCTCTGCTCCTCACCGAGCAGCTCGCCGGCGCCGCGGATCTCGAGGTCGTGCGTGGCCAGCATGAAGCCGGAGCCGAGCTCGCCCATGGCTTCGATCGCCTCCAGGCGCTTGGCGGCGTCGGCCTTCAGCGCGCGCTTGCTCGGCACCAGCAGGTAGGCGTAGGCGCGGTGGTGCGAGCGGCCGACGCGGCCGCGCAACTGGTGCAGCTGCGCGAGTCCCAGCTCGTCGGCGCGATCCACGATCAGGGTGTTGGCGGTCGGCACGTCGATACCGGACTCGATGATGGTCGTGCACACCAGCAGGTTGAAGCGGTGGTGGTAGAAATCGAGCATGACCTGCTCGAGCTCGCGCTCGCGCATCTGGCCGTGGGCGATGCGCACACTGGCCTCCGGCACCAGCGCCTGGATCTCGGCGGCGCGCTGGTCGATGTCGCGCACCTCGTTGTGCAGGTAATAGATCTGGCCGCCGCGGCGCAGCTCGCGCTGGCAGGCCTCGTAGACCAGGCCGCGCTCGTGCTCGGTGACGAAGGTGCGGATCGGCAGGCGGCCCTCGGGTGGCGTGGCGATGATCGACAGGTCCCGCAACCCTGCCAGCGACATGTTCAGCGTGCGCGGAATGGGCGTCGCGGTCAGCGTCAGCATGTCCACCTCGGCGCGCAGGTTCTTGAGGCGTTCCTTGTGGCGCACGCCGAAACGGTGCTCCTCGTCGACGATGATCAGGCCGAGGTTCCTGAACTTCACGTCGCCCTGCAGCAGCCGGTGCGTGCCGATGACGATGTCCAGCTTGCCGTCGGCGGCGTCCGCCAGCATCGCTTTCTGCTGCTTTTCGTTGCGCATGCGGGACAGGGCCGCGGTGCGCACCGGCCAGCCGGCGAAGCGGTCGGCAAAAGTCTTGTGGTGCTGCTGCGCCAGCAGCGTGGTCGGCACCAGCACGGCGACCTGGCGGCCGTTCTGCACGGCGGCGAAAGCCGCGCGCAGCGCGACCTCGGTCTTGCCGAAGCCGACGTCGCCGCACACCACGCGGTCCATCGGCTTGTCCTTCGCCATGTCGGCCAGTACGTCGTCGATGGCCTTCTGCTGGTCCGGCGTCGGCGTGAACGGGAAGGCCTCGCAGAACGTGCGGTAGTCGGCATCGTTGACCGCCAGCGCGATGCCGGGCCGCGCGGCGCGGCGCGCCTGGATCTGCAGCAGCTCGGCGGCGACGTCATGCGCGCGCTCGCGGGCCTTGGCCCGCGCCTTGGCCCACCGGTCCGCCCCGAGCTGGTGCAGGGGCGCCTGCCCGGACTCGCTGCCGATGTAGCGGTGGATCAGCCCGAGCGACCCGACCGGCACATACAAGGTGTCGCCGCCGGCGTACTCGAGCACCAGGTACTCGGCGGTGACGCCGCCGCTGTCCAGGCGCGTGAGCCCCTGGTAGCGGCCGACGCCGTGCTGCACGTGCACGATCGGGCTGCCGTTGCGCAGTTCGGACAGGTCGCGCAGCAGCGTCTCGGGATCGCGCACGCGCGCGCGGCGCTTCTGCTGCGCCGGCGCGGTCAGGCCGAACACCTGCGCCTCGGCCACGATGGCGCGGCCGTCCGGCAGGCGGAAGGCGTCCTGCAGCGGTCCGATCACGGTCCCGAAACGGATATCGTCCTCGAAGAACTGCGGCCAGCGCTCGAGCGCCCGCGGCGTGATGCCCAGCGGCTTGAGCCAGGCCAGCAGTGCCTCGCGCCGGCCCGGCGACTCGGCGACGAACAGCACCCGCGAGCTGGTTTCCGTCAGCAGCGCCTTGATGCGGTCGGCGCCGCCGGGCAGGGCGAGGCACGGACCCTGCTGGGTCGGCGCCGCCAGCAGCACGCGCGCCATGCCGGCGAGTTGCGCCAGCGCCGTGGCCGGCGCCACGAACAGATCGGCCGGTTTCATCAGCGGCCGTTCGAGGTCACCCGACAGCCGCTCGTGCCGCTCCTCGATCTGCTTCCAGTCCTCCGCCAGCGCGGCTTCGGTGTCGGCCACTTCGACCACCAGGCAGGCGGGTGGCAGGTAGTCGAACAGCGAGCCGGCGCGGTCGAAGAACAGCGGCAGCCAGGCCTCGATGCCGCCGGGCATCACCCCCTTGCTGACCTCGCTGTAGATGCGGCTGCGCACCGGGTCGCCGGCGAAATACTCGCGGTAGCGCTTGCGGAACACTTCGATGCCGGCCTTGTCGGTCGGGAACTCGCGCGCCGGCATCAGGCGGATCGAGGGGACGGTCCCGGTCGAGCGCTGCGACTCGGCGTCGAGCGCGCGGATCGAATCGATCGCGTCATCGAACAGGTCGATGCGGTAGGCCTGCTCGCTGCCCATCGGGAACAAGTCGATCAGCGAGCCGCGCACGGCGAACTCGCCCTGCATCTGCACTTCCGAGACCGACTGATAGCCGGCGGCGACGAGCCGCTCACGGAACGGATGCAGCGGCAGCGTGTCGCCGACCTTCAGGTCGAAGCGGCGGCCCTCGAGCCAGGCCCGCGACGCCACGGGCTGGATCAGCGCATCGGCCGTGGTCACGACCACGCCGCGCTGCATGCGCGGCAACAGGTCGAGCGCGGCCAGCCGCGCCGACAGGATTTCCTGGTGCGGCGAGAAATGGTCGTACGGCAGCACCTCGGTGTCCGGCAGGTGCACGACCGGCTGCTCCCCCGCCAGGAAGAAGCGCAGCTCTTCCTCGAGGCGGTAGGCCTGCTGCTCGCCGCTGCACACGGCCAGCACGACGCCGGCGTGCCGGCGCGCGGCGTCGGCCACGGCGAGCGCGGCGCTCGAGCCGGGCAGCGCCGGCCAGCGCAGGTGCTGCGCGGGCGTGGGGAGCGGCAGCGTGAGGAGGGCGTCGGACAAAAGAACAATGCTCCGGAGGGACCGGCGGCCCCCATTATCAATCGGGTCAGAGTCGATGGAAATCGCAAGGCCGCCCACTTCGGGCAAAAACACTCGACTCTGGCCCGATTGAAATCCATGGACGCCCGCCTCGCCGCGTTGCTCGTGCGCTACCGCTACGCCCTGGTGGTGGCCTCGCTGGTGCTGGTGGCGGCGGTCAGCTACGGCGCGAAGTTCGTCTGGTTCAACGCCGATTACCGCATCTTCTTCAAGCCCGACTACCCGCAGCTGGTCGCGCACGAGCAGCAGCAGGCCAACTTCACGCGCTCGGACAACGTCAGCTTCATCCTGGCGCCGCAGGACGGCAACGTGTTCACGCGCGAGACGCTGGCCGCGGTCGAGCAGTTGACCGCCGACTGCTGGCGCATGCCGCGCTCGATCCGCGTCGACTCGATCACCAACTACCAGCATTCGCGCGCCTCTGGCGACGAACTGGTGACGGCCGATCTCGTGCGCAACGCCGCGACGCTGGCCGACGCCGCGCTGGCCGAGCGCCGCGCCATCGCGCTGGCCGATCCGGTGCTGGTCGGCGGCATCATTTCCGACCGCGGTCACGTGACGGCCGTGAACGTGAGGCTCGAGCTGCCCGACACGCGCGACGGCCCGAGCCCGGCGGTGCCCGAGGTGATGGCCCACGCCCGCCAGTTGCAGAAGGACTTCGAGGCCGCCCATCCCGGCATCAAGGTGCACCTGATGGGCATCGTGCCGGTCAACGCCGCCTTCAACGAGCTGGCCCAGCAGGACTCGCAGACGCTGGCGCCGCTGATGTTCCTGGTGGTGCTGGTGGTGCTCGGCGCATTCTTCCGCTCAGCCAGCGCCACCTTTGTGACGCTGCTGGTCATCGTTTTTTCCCTGACCATGTCGGTGGGCTTCATGGGCTGGGTTGGCTTCGCCGCGAACCAGGTCAACGTCTCGGCGCCGACGCTGATCCTGACGCTGGCGGTCAGCGACAGCGTGCACCTGCTGCTGCCGTACCTGGAGGGGCTCGGCCAGGGGCAGGGCCGCGCGCAGGCCATGGAGGACTCGCTGCGCGTGAACCTGGCGCCGGTGTTCTTCACCAACCTGACCACCGCGGTCGGCTTCGTCGGCCTGAACTTCAGCGACTCGCCACCGTTCCTCGAACTCGGCAACATCGCCGCGTTCGGCGTCATGGCGACGATGGTGCTGAGCTTCACGCTGCTGCCGGGCGTCATGACCTTGCTGCCGGTGAAGGTCCGCCCCGGCATGGGCGAGGAGGCGCACTGGCGCATCGTCGACCGCATCTGCGAGTTTTCGCTGGCCCAGCGCCGCCGCGTGTTCTGGATCGTGCTGGCGATCTCCGCGGTGTGCGCGTCGATGATCCCGCTCAACGACCTCAACGACGACACCGTCGAATACTTCGAGAAGGGCGTGCCGCTGCGCGACGCGCTCGATTTCGTGCAGGACAACCTGACCGGCGTGGACGCGATCAGCTACGAGCTGTCGAGCGGCGAGCCCGGCGGCATCAACGACCCGGAGTTCCTGGCGCAGGTCGAGGCCTTCGCGCAGTGGTGGCGCGAGCAGCCGCGCACCACGCACGTGCTGAGCTTCACCGACATCATCAAGAAGCTGAACCGCAACATGCACGAGGACGACCCGGCCTACGACCGGATCCCGCAGGAGCGCGAGCTGGCGGCGCAGTACGTGCTGCTCTACGAGCTGTCGCTGCCGCAGGGGCTCGACCTCAACACGCTGGTGAATTTCGACAAGTCGGCGGTGCGCTTCGTCACCAGCGTCAGGAACCTGCCGTCGCGCGAGCTGATCGAGCTCGACGAGCGCGCCAGCGCGTGGCTCGCCCGCAATGCGCCGGCGATCCACGCCGGCCCCGGCACCGGCGTGTCGATGATTTTCGCGCACCTGTCGCAGTCCAACATCTACAGCATGATGAA
>JANNKD010000310.1:0-7836 GCA_031396115.1 Gammaproteobacteria bacterium | reverse complement strand
TTGATTGACGGACTGGGCGAATCCGAAGTTGTAATCTGCCAATCCGCCGCCGCGGGGGTTGCCGTTAGCGCGAGGGATTTCGTTCAGGAAGGGAACGATAAACAAGGGATAGAGGGGAACGCGTGTGGCGTCAGGCGCCGGCGGCGTCTCCGCGCCGGGGGAAAGGGTGTTGGCGATCGAGTACACGCCGTAGCGCCTGAGGTTGTAGGCGTACAACACGTATTCGCCGGCGTCGGCGCGCGTCGGATTGTCGACGACGCTGCCCGCTACCGACTGGAAGCGAAGATCGAACCCAATCGCCAGGATTATCAGCAGCGCGAGCGCCAGGGGCCGAGAGACGTTGAGCGCCGCGATTCGTTTGTGCAGGGCTATGAACACTGGCTCTTTCGAGATTGGGCTGGGAAGGTGCGGTGCCAGACGAGCGGAGGATAGCAAAGCGTTTCGCCATCCATCGGGTGGATACAGGATGTGGGAGGCAATGCCCGATCACGCTGTGAACGTTGCTGAAGGAAGCAAATCGGCGATCCTGGCGAGCGCTCGTTCTCTCTGACCAACCAGTACCAAGCTTAATGTTGGCAAGCGTACATACAGTCACAGCTATCGTCGAAGAAAATCTCTTTTCATCAGTATGAGCGCCGCCACCACCATCCGCATCGTCGACGACGATGCCGCAAACCGTACCGGGATCGGCGTTCTCAACGCCAGCATCCTGATCGTCGACGATCAGGCGCTCAACGTAAAGCTCCTCGCGTTGCTGCTGCGCGAAGCCGGCTACACCCGCATCGCCTCGACGATGGAGCCGCTCGAGGTCTGCGCGCTGCATCGCAAGAACCGCTACGACCTGATCCTGCTCGATCTGCGGATGCCCGGAATGGACGGATTCCAGGTGATGGACGGCCTGAAGGAGATCGAAGCGGACGGCTATCTCCCGGTTCTCGTCCTCACCGCGCAACCGGACGAAAAGCTGCGCGCGCTGCGCGCCGGCGCCAAGGACTTCCTCAGCAAGCCGTTCGAGCTGGCCGAGCTGATGGCTCGGGTCCGCAACATTCTGGAAGTGCGCCAGCTGCACGTGGAAACGAAGCGCCTCTACGACGAGCTCCTGGCAGAGCACAAACTCTTGATCGAGCTGAGCGCCCAGCCCGGCGCGATGGTGGGCGTCAAGAAGGACGAGCGCCTTGCCACACCCTGGTATCGCAGCCTGGGACTTCGCCTGCCGTGGCTGCAGCTCAACCTGGTCGCCGCCTTCGTCGCCGCGGCCGTGGTCGGCCTGTTCCAGGAAACCATCGACCGGCTGCTGATTCTCACCATGTTCCTGCCGGTGCTGGCCGGCCAGTCGGGCAACACCGGCAGCCAGGCGTTGGCGGTCACGCTGCGCGGCGTGTTCCTGGGCGAGCTGGATCTGGTGAAGGAACGCTCGCTGGTCATGAAGGAGGCTCTGCTCGGCTTGCTGAACGGCGCGCTGGTCGGGCTGGTGGCGGCGTTCTGCATGTACGCGGTGGCCGCCGTGAAGCACATGCCCAACGCCCTCATGCTCAGCGTCGTGGTGTTCCTCTCGATGATCGGCAGCTGCGTCATCAGCGGCGCCCTCGGCGCCGTCACGCCGCTCGTGCTGCGCAAGCTCGGCGCCGATCCGGTCATCGCCTCGAGTATTTTCCTCACCACCGCCACCAATGTGGCGAGCATGGGAATGCTGCTGGGGCTGGCCACGCTTCTGGTGAAGTGAGCGTCCGGGCGATCGAGGCGTGATCTAAGTCACGCCACAAGTGGGGAGAATCTACATTTCACCTTGGTCATACGACGCAGACCGAAAGGACGTCTGACAGCACGATGCTCGGGCAGTACCCACCAATCCACTATAGGGAATGCCCATGCGTCTGAAGAAACTACTGATCGTTCTGGCGGCGACTCTTTTTTCCGGCTTCGCCGCTGCCGGCATGAAGACCAACTACGCGACCCAAGTCTCGGCCGGCTATGTCTTCGGCTCGCTGAGCAGCGCGCGCTATAGCAGCAATACGCTCGAGTACATCTCGTGCGACCTGTACTCGAGCGGCTACATCCAGTGCTCGGCGCGCGACGCCAGCGGCAACACGGCCTGGTGCTACACGGACACCACTACCAATCCGACTTTCGGGCCGATGATTCTTGGAATGAACAGCGCCTCGGCGCTCGCCTTCTGGTTTGATCCATCCACCCACGCTTGCACCAGCCTCTTCGTGCGGAGCGGCTCGAACCTCCTGCCGTAATTCGCCGGCGCATTTTCGCGGCGTCAAAAAGCAAACCCCGGCGCTCATTCGAGCCCGGGGTTTCTATCTAGCGCGCGCGGCGCGAGCGCTCGAGCAAAGAGAGGTAGATGCTTGCGGCCGGGATAAGGCTTACAACGGCAAAGGCCGAAGCGAGCGCGATCAGCAGGGCTCGGTCGGGTCAGGGTCCCAGGTGACCGGGGATTGCGCGCCCCGCAGTCCTGCCGACAGCATCAGCAGCTGCCACAGCGCGATGAGCGTCAGCGAGAAAATGGCCGGCAGCACCGGCAGGGACAGATCAACCACCGGCAGCCTTACCTCTTGCGTCATCCACTTGGCCTTGAGCGCGAGGTAGCGGCCAGCGATGCTTTCGGAGGCGATGCCGCGGCGTTGCGCGAGCTCGGCGATCCGGCTGGTCAGAACGCCTCTCGAATAGCCGCGGGGGGCAAGCTCCTTCGCATCGATCACGGTATCCGGGAAGTACACGCGCGGCGTCGCTGCGCTTGCCGCGCTGGTCTGTTGTGCATCTTCGGCAATATCCCGCTCGATGTGCTGCAGCACCCTATCCAGCAGTTCCGCATTGCCGAATACGAACTCGGAAAGCTTTTCCTTCGGAACATGCTGCCACCCGATGCTGTTGCCGCCGGGCAGAGTGACTTGCCCGAGCCATAAATTCGTGGCATTGCGCTCCGCCCGGTACAAGAGCTCGAGCAGATTCTGCTTTTGCTTTTCGGCATTCTGGACGGCGTCCTTCAGTTCGTCCTCGACGAAATGGATCGTGACCTCATCCGGGAGCTTTCCATTGATGAGGGCGTGACGACGATCCCGGCGATCTCCAGCCTGAAGCCCCCTTTCTCTCGTCGGCCATGGCGCGCCCAGCCTAGGGAACGACTTCCAGGACGCCTTCCATGCCCTTCTCGCGGTGCCCCGCCATGAAAGGCAGCTTCTTGCTGCAGTAAAACGGATACTTGCCCGCTTTGGTAGCCGTGAAGACGATCCTCTTCGGATCGGTTCCCAGGTCTTCCTCAACCATCACGCCAGCTTCCTGCGCCCGGATGACGAGGTTGTGCGGAGTAACGCCGGATTCGCGACTCGCCAGGAGTTCCACCGGCACGTTCGCCTTGACGACGATGCGGTCAGGCTTGAAGAAATAGCTCCCGCTGACGATGCGGATCCGCTGCACGCCGTCGGCATCGGGCTTGACCGCAGCGGGCTGGTCCTGGGCGGGCGCGACCGAGGCGACCAACACCCCTAGCAGCGAAAGGAAGCCGGATCTCATACCTTGAGATTCTAGGCCATCGGCTCGTGGCTTATCCAGTTGTCCGAATTCTCATGCACGCAAGAGCGCGGTGCGCTTTTTCATTGCCGTGTCATCGATCGGCGCGCAGAATCCGGCGAGCAGCGGCTCGATCCAGGGAGGCCCATTTGAAACAGTCCCGCGCGCTCTCGCACCTCGGCCATCTTCTCGTCCTTTTCCTTCTTGCAGGTGCATTCGCGCCGGCCGCAGCTCAGCTCGCCACCGACAGCTGGGCGCCGCACAGGTCGCAGCCGCCGGTCGAGCTGAGAGTCGTCGACCCGGTCCACGGCAACATCACGTTTCCCCCGGTGCACGCGACGCTGCTGCCGGATGGCCGCGTGATGCTGATCTCGAGGACGGGCGTGCACGCGAGGGCGGCGTGGTTCCTGCCCGGGCCGCTGAACGAAACGCCGCCGCCTTCGCTGCTGCTCACGCCCGACCACGTGCCGGTGCGCCCGGATCTCGACCTGCCGAGGGAGTTCGACTACCTGGGGCTGCACTGGCACCTCGAGGAGACGCTGTTCTGCTCCGGGCATGCGCTGATGGCGGACGGCAGCATCTTCGTCGCCGGCGGCACGTACCTTTGGCACGCGACCAATCCCGCCGGCGCCATGCGGTTGTGGATCGACGGAATACCGAACGCCACGCTCTATCACTACCCGCAGCGGACGTGGCACCGCCTCCCCGAGATGGTCGGCAGGGGGGCGAACAACGGCAACCAGCGCTGGTACGGGACGGTCACGCGTCTTGCGGACGAGCGCATGCTGATCACCGGCGGCTACGAGCGCGCCGACATCCGGGACGTGGTGCCCGGGCAGCCGGTGGTGCACCATGGAACCGTCCACAACTACAGCGTGGAAGTCTGGACGCCCAAGCCGCCGCCGGAGGACAGCCAGCGCGCCGTGGTGTCGAGCCATCTCCAGTCGCCTCTGGCGATCTGGAATCCCGACTACACGCACGTTTTCCAGTTTCCGTACGGTCCGCCGCAGTTCGGCTCCAACCTGGTCCTGATGTTCGGGGACGACGCGGTGCCGGTGTTCCTCAATCCCGACCTGGCGCCCGGCACTGGATGGATGACGCTGCCCACACCGCGCCCCGGCGTGGCGCCCGACCAGGCACCGAATCACGGTGCGGCCTCGGTGATGCTGCCGCTGCGCTCGACGAACGGCGAATGGAACTACGTGAACGGCAGCGTGCTGCACGCGGGCGGCGGCCGCGGCTCGACGATGGAGCGCAGCATCGATATCTACGACCTGGCGAACGGCTGGTTGCAGGGCATCGACCTCGGCGTGCGCCGCCGCTTCCCCGCCACCGTACTGCTGCCCGACGGCAAGGTCATGATGGTCTCGGGTTATGACCACCTCAACCAGAACCCGTTGCTGACGCGGGCGCACTACCTGGATCTCAGGCCCCCCTACCTCACGCCATTCACCACCGGCGAAAATGCCTCGAGCGAGGTGCGCGGCTACCACAACGTGGCGCTCCTCCTTCCCGACGGCCGCGTACTGATCGCCGGCGGCCGCAGCAGAGGATCGGATACGGGCGACCCCGAGGACGAGAAGCCGAACTTTCGCTACCTCTATCCGCCCTACATGTCGCCGCGCGAGTCTCCGCCGCCGCGCCCGGTGATCGCCGCCGTGCCGGAAACCATCGGCTATGGCGTGAACTTCACGGTGGAGTTCACCGGCGGCCCGGCGAGCGAAGTGGTGCTGATGGGCCTGGGGTCGATGACGCACGCGTTCGACATGAACCAGCGCTACGTGCAGCTCGAGGCGGTCGCGGGCGACTCTCCGCTCCAGGTCAAGGGCCCGCCGAATCCGCAGACCGCGCCGCCTGGGCATTACATGCTCTTCGTGCTGAACCAGAGCCGGGTTCCGTCCATCGCGAGCGTCGTCCGCGTAGTGCCGTAAGCGTACGCCCGCGGCCAGAAAACAAAAAAGCCCGACCTCTTTCGAGATCGGGCTTTTTCTTGCCGGATGGGTCTGGCGGTAACCCCAATCGTTCTGCGTGCATCGCATCCATAATACGTAGCCTTGACTTGGAACCTGCCGCGCAACGAAGCGCTGCTCGCCGGCGTGGCGCTGGTCTTGCCGGGACTGCTGTGGGCCTGGCTCGACCATCGCCCATGGCCGTGGGATCAGGCGCACTATGCCGAAATGACGCTGCGCACCCTCGCCGCATTCCGCGAGGGGGTGATCTCAGGCGTCGCTTCGATGGGCGTGCTGATGAGCCTGAAGCCGCCCGGCCTGACCTGGCTCGGCGCGCCATTCGCCCTGCTCGCCGACCTCTTCGGACGCATCGAGCCTGCGCTCCTGTGCGCCACACTCGTGTGGCAGGCCGGAACGCTGATCGCGTGCTACGCGAGCGCCTGGCTGCTCACCGGCAGCAGGATGACGGCGCTTGCGGTCGCGGCGTTCATCGGCTCGACCCCGATATTCATCGGCATGAACCACCAGTATCTGGTCGAGCCCCTGCAGACCTTCGCGGTGTCGCTGGCATTTCTGCTTGCGCTGTGTGCTCGCGACATGTCGAAAGTCGCCTTGTTCTGCGCCCTTGCCACGGTGGCCGCGCTGGCGATGGCAGCGAAATCCACTTCCCTCCTGTATTGCGGGCTGCCGCTGCTTTTCGCCGCGTACGCGTTGCTGCGGAGCGAGATTGCGCCGGCCTCCTGGATACGCCGCGCCGGGATTCCGCTCGTCCTCCTCTCGCTCTTCGGCGTTGCGCTTACGGTGAACTGGTATGCCGGCCATTTCGCCGAGATGTTCGAGCACGCCCGGCAATCGACGGTGGGCGCGGTCGTGGACAACTACGGCGTGCGAGCCGGCTTCGCATCCAAGGCGAGCTACTGGATCTCGGCGCTCGCCGCAGCGCTCGCATTCCCGAGCTGGCTGCCGCTGCTGGCTGCGGCGACAGGCGCATTCATCCCGCGCCGGGAGGGCACCGCCCCTGCAGCTGCCCTACCCCCCCGGCAGGGCACCCCGTCGAGATTGGTGGTGGCCGCTGCGGCGGTCCACCTCGTCGCAGGGCTAGTGGCCTACTCGCTGCAGGTCAACGAGGACGTCCGCTTTCTGGAGCCATTCCTGCCGGCGAGTGCCATGGTCATGGCAGCTCTCTGCAACCGCCTGCGACGGTTTGCCGCGCCACGCACCCTGCTCGCCGCCGCGCTGATGCAATTCGTCCTCGGATACGGGTATGCGCTGGGTGTGTGGCCCGCGGCAAGCAACCACCAGTGGCTGCTCGCCGTCGAGCGCGACGACACCAGGCGCGCCCAGCTACGTGCGATGGTCGACGCGACTTGCGATCGCGACAGGCCCTTCGACGTCAATCTGGTTGGCGTGCAGTACAGCTGGTTGAGCGCCGCGTCCGCTAACTTCTACGCCGTATGGGCGCAGGACGGGAAGCCGATATGCCGCTACGCCGCGCTCGACAACGGCGACATGAAGTCGCGGTTGGTGCTGCAGCGGCTGGACAGCTTCATGCACCGGTACTACATCAGCGTAGTGCCGGCGAGAATGCCGCCGCAGGATTTCGTCAATCGAGTGTCCGCCGAGGCCTTTGCCCGGGTCGCGGCGTCGCCCGACTGGGAGCGGGTGAGAACCATCGACGATACGATCGTCGTGTTCCGTTCGACGCGCTTCTAGAAACGAATGCGGCGTCTCGCCGCCGCGCCCACAAAAAAGCCCGACCTCTTTCGAGATCGGGCTTTTTCTTGCTGGATGGGTCTGGCGGTAACCTACTTTCGCGTACGCAATTGCACACTATCATCGGCGCAAACTCGTTTCACGGTCCTGTTCGGGATGGGAAGGCGTGGTGCCAAGCTGCTGTGGCCGCCAGGTAGAAGATTGAAGAAGTGAAGTGTGGTTTGGCGGAAAGCCAAACCCGGGTAAGAGATCCAACCAAGCGCCTATAGATCCGCGCGTCACGGCGCAAAGCCATGCTCACGGTTATAGGGTCAAGCCACACGGGCAATTAGTACGGGTTAGCTCAAGGCCTTACGGCCCTTGCACATCCCGCCTATCAACGTCCTGGTCTAGGACGACCCTTTAGGGAGGTCAAGCCTCCGGGAAGTCTCATCTTGGGGCACGTTTCCCGCTTAGATGCTTTCAGCGGTTATCGCTTCCGCATATAGCTACCCGGCGATGCCACTGGCGTGACAACCGGTACACCAGGGATGCGTCCACTCCGGTCCTCTCGTACTAGGAGCAGCCCCCCTCAAACTTCCAACGCCCACGGTAGATAGGGACCAAACTGTCTCACGACGTTTTAAACCCAGCTCACGTACCACTTTAAATGGCGAAC
>JANNKD010000272.1:0-1698 GCA_031396115.1 Gammaproteobacteria bacterium | reverse complement strand
GCCGCCGGCGTGCGCCGCGTCGTGGCCATCACCGGCGAAGGCGCCCTCGCCTACCTGCGCGACACCGAGAACAAGCTCGCCGGCGCGGCCGCGCTGCTGCGCGCGGGCAAGGACGACCTCGCGGTCAAGGTCCAGCAGCTGCTCGACCGCAACAAGCAGCTGGAGAAGGACCTCGCCGCGACCAGGCAGAAGCTCGCCTCGGGCGGTGCGCAGGACCTGACTGCGCAGGCGAAGGAGGTCAAGGGCGTGAAGGTGCTCGCGGCCGCCATCGACGGCATGAACGCGGCAGACCTGCGCGGCGTCATGGACCAGATGAAGAACAAGCTCGGCAGCGGCATCGTCGTGCTCGGCGCGTCCGCCGACGGCAAGGTCGCGCTGATCGCCGGCGTCACCGACGGGCTCACCGCGAAGGTCAAGGCGGGCGAGCTGGTGAACTTCGTCGCGCAACAGGTCGGCGGCAAGGGCGGTGGCCGCGCCGACATGGCGCAGGCCGGCGGCACGCAGCCGGAGAATCTTGCGGCGGCGCTGGCGTCGGTTTATTCATGGGTGGAGGCCAAGCTCTGAACCGCCGTCATGCCCGCGGAAGCGGGCATCCAGGTCTTCTGGATTCCCGCTTTCGCGGGAATGACGACACACGAATATGACCCTCATCGTCCAGAAATACGGCGGCACCTCGATGGGCTCCGTGGAGCGCATCGAGCACGTGGCCGGCAAGGTCGCGCAGACGCGCGCGCAAGGCCACGACGTCGTGGTCGTGGTCTCGGCCATGTCCGGCGAAACCGATCGCCTGATCAAGCTCGCCAAGTCCGTGAACCCGCGCGGCAGCGCGCGGGAATACGACCAGATCGCCTCCACCGGCGAGCAGGTCACCATCGGCCTGCTGGCGCTGGCGCTCGAGAAGCGCGGACTCAAGGCGCGCTCGTACACCGGCGCGCAGGTCGCCATCAAGACCGACAGCGCCTACAGCAAGGCGCGCATCCAGCACATCGACCCCGCGAGGCTGCGCGCCGACTGCGCGGCGGGCATCGTGCCGGTGGTCGCCGGCTTCCAGGGCATCGACGACACCGGCAACACCACCACGCTCGGCCGCGGCGGCTCGGACACCACCGGCGTCGCGCTGGCCGCGGCGCTGAAGGCCGACGAGTGCCAGATCTACACCGACGTGGACGGCGTCTACACCACCGATCCGCGCGTCGAACCCAAGGCGCGGCGGCTCGACCGCATCACGTTCGAGGAAATGCTCGAGCTGGCGTCGCTCGGCAGCAAGGTCTTGCAGATCCGGTCGGTGGAGTTCGCCGGCAAGTACAAGGTCCCGCTGCGCGTGCTGTCCACCTTCGTCGAAGGCCCCGGCACGCTGATCACGCTGGACGATGAATCGAATGGGAGAAGTGCCGTGGAAGATCCGCTGATTTCAGGCATCGCCTTCAATCGCGACGAGGCGCAGATCACCGTCGTGGGCGTGCCCGACCGCCCCGGCATCGCCGCGGCCATCCTCGGCCCGGTCGGCGACGCCAACATCGAGGTGGACATGATCGTGCAGAACGTGGCGGAGGATGCCTCGACCGACTTCACCTTCACCGTGCACCGCAACGACTTCGACCGCGCGCACGAGGTGATCAAGCGCGTAGCGAAGGAACTCGGCGCCAAGGGCGTGCGCACCGCCAACGACATCTGCAAGGTGTCGGTGGTCGGCGTGGG
>JANNKD010000265.1:0-1979 GCA_031396115.1 Gammaproteobacteria bacterium | reverse complement strand
AACAAAAATTGGTCGGTGCGTGCATGACTGATCCAGGGTCTCGAGCCCGACAACAAGCCCTGCAAGGGATTGAAACACGCTTCCGGCACTGTGATCGTGCCCTGTGGACTCTCGAGCCCGACAACAAGCCCTGCAAGGGATTGAAACCGATTCCAGGGGTGGACGAAGCGTGTCCGGGTCCTCTGCAACCCGCCGCAAGGCTGCTCTGCGCCAAGGCCCGCCAGGAGCCCGCGCCGGAATGCCGACAGTGCTCGGGTGAGAGAATCAACCAGTCTCGGCCGGCACTGGGCCGCCATCTGCGGCGAAAACTGGTCGAGCGACCGGTCGTCGTGTCCCGTCAGGAGCAGGCGGGCCTCAAAAAAGCGACAGAACCGTCAGCCCGAGCCAGTACAGCCCCACGCCGAGGAAGACCAGAAGCGTCGCGCGGACCCCGAGCAGCGCGAGGTTGTGGATGGGGAACGGGAAGCTCGGTGGCCGGCGCGCCGGGCTGCGGCGATGCAACAGCGCCACACCGAGCACGCTCAGCGCCACCAGGCCCCGGAAGAGATGCTTGCGGGCCTCGAGCGACACGGGCGCGAAGCCCATGACGGACAGTGCGCCCAGCAAGAAATAGCCGAACACGGGAACGAGGATGCCGAGGCGCAGCGCCAGCGCGTGGCCGGCGCAGAAAGCCAGGAAGCGGTCGAGCGAGCCGGCTTCCGCGGCGCAGACCCGCAACGACGGGACGCCCTGCAGGCTGACCTCCACCCCGTCTCGCGGGAAGCCGCCACACCAGAGGCAGCGCCGCGCCCGGCGCTCAAAAACGAAACGGCTGGCCAGCGGCCGGTGCGCCGCGATGGTGCCGGCCGCGACGAGCAAGCTTGGCCCGGTCCCCAGCGGCAGGCGCAGCATCATCCAGAGCGTCGCCGGGATGAAAGCGAACGCGGCGGCGCCCCGCAGGCGGTCCTGCAAGGCGCCCTCTTGCCCGTAAGGCGCGCTCATTTCATGGTCGGCATGACGAACTCGGCGCCAGAACGGATGCCGGCCGGCCACCGCGCGGTCACGGTCTTGAGCCGCGTGTAGAAGCGCACGCCCTCGGCGCCGTGGATGTGGTGGTCGCCGAACAGCGAGTGCTTCCAGCCGCCGAAGCTGTGGAAGGCCATCGGCACCGGGATCGGCACGTTGACGCCCACCATTCCGGCCTGGATGGCCCGCGCAAACTCGCGCGCGCAGTCCCCGTCCCGCGTGAACACGGCAGTGCCGTTGCCGAACTCGTGCTGGTTCACCAGCCGCACCGCCGCGTCGAAGCTGTCGACCCGCACCACCACGAGGACCGGCCCGAAGATCTCCTCGCGGTAGATCCGCATCTCGGGCTGCACGCCGTCGAAAAGGCAGCCGCCCAGGAAGAAGCCGCGCTCGTGGCCGGCCACGCTGAGGTTGCGCCCGTCGACGACCAGGGCAGCGCCTTCGTTCACGCCGAGGTCCACGTAACCGCGGACGCGCTCGAGGTGCTGCGGCGTGACCAGCGGCCCCATCTCGACGCCAGGATCTGTCCCCGGCCCGATCTTCAACGCGCGCACCCGCGGCGCGAGCTTCGCCATGAGGGTGTCCCCGACGCTGCCGACGGCGACCGCCACCGAGATGGCCATGCAGCGCTCGCCCGCCGAGCCGTAAGCGGCCCCCAGCAGCGCGTCCGTGGCCTGGTCCAGGTCCGCGTCCGGCATCACGACCATGTGGTTCTTCGCCCCGCCGAGCGCCTGCACGCGCTTGCCCTGCGCCGAGGCGGTGGAATAGATGTGCCGCGCGATGGGCGTCGAGCCGACGAAGCTCACCGCCGCGACGTCCGGATGCGTCAGCAGCGCCTCGACGGCCACCTTGTCGCCGTGCACGACGTTCAGGACGCCCGTGACGTCCATGCCGGCGGCGGCGCCTGCTTCCATGAACAGCTCGGCGAGGCGAACAGGGACGCTGGGGTCTTTTTCCGAGGGCTTCAGGATGAA
>JANNKD010000260.1:0-2082 GCA_031396115.1 Gammaproteobacteria bacterium | reverse complement strand
GTCGCGCGCCCGCCGCTGCAACTGCAGGACGCCGACGGTCACTACCTGCGCGGCGCACGCCAGCTGCCCGAGGGCGTGTTGC
The DNA here is from genome assembly GCA_031396115.1 of Gammaproteobacteria bacterium. Lineage (GTDB taxonomy): Bacteria > Pseudomonadota > Gammaproteobacteria > Nevskiales > Nevskiaceae > JACPFV01. Next base: position 2,000 of record JANNKD010000260.1, on the reverse strand, counting down.
GCGAGCCGATCGAAGTCGACGAGCGCACCGTCGGCTACATCGTGTGGCCGCAGGCGCCGCGCCATCCGGAGCAGATCGAATTCGCGCACCAGCAAATGATGCACATCTGGCGCATCACGCCGATTGCGCTGCTGGTGGCCGCGGCTTTTGCCGCGCTGATCACCGCGCTGATCGTGCGACCCATCCGCCAGCTTTCCGGCGGCGCCGCCGCGCTCACGCGCCGTGAATTCGCCACGCGCCTGCCCGAAGGCCGGCGCGACGAGCTCGGCGAGCTGGCCACTGATTTCAACCGTCTCGCCAGCGCGCTCGAGGGTTACGACGGCCGCCAGCGCCAGTGGCTGGCCGATATCTCGCACGAACTGCGCACGCCCGTGGCCGTGCTGCGCGGCGAACTCGAGGCGCTGCTCGACGGGCTGCGCCCGGCCGATGCCGGCGCGATCCGCTCGCTGCGCCAGGAAGTCGGGCGGCTCGAGGCGCTGATCGGCGACCTGCAACTCGTAGCGCTGGCCGAGTCCGGCGGCCTGCGCCTGAACCTCGCGCCAACCGATCTCGGCGCCCTCGCTCACCAGTCGGCCGAACGCTTCCGCGAGCGCCTCAAGGCGCGCGGCTTCGAGCTCAAGGTCGAAGCCGCGCCGGACCTCATGGCCAACGTGGATGGGCAGCGCATCGAGCAGGTGCTGGCCAACCTGATCGAGAACGCCCTGCGGCACGCCACCGCGCCCGGGCCGCTCTCGGTGGCGGTGCGCGCGGATGCTTCGCACTTCGTGCTGACGGTCGCCGATGGCGGGCCGGGCGTGCCGGACGAAGCCCTGCCCCGGCTGTTCGACCGCCTGTATCGCGTCGAGGCCGCGCGCACGCGCGTCGCCGGCGGCGCCGGATTGGGCTTGTCCATCTGCAAGTCCATCGTCGAGGCGCACGGCGGGACGATTGCCGCCCAACGCTCGGCGGCGGGTGGCCTCGAGATCCTGGTGCGCATACCTTGTAGGAGCGCCTCCTAGGCGCGACCCGATCTTGTCCACCCACGTCCTCATCGTCGAAGACGAACCCAAGATCGCCGCGTTGCTGCGCGATTACTTCACGCAGGCCGGGTTTCGCGCGCACACGGTGGACCGCGGCGACGAGGTCGAGGCGCTGGTTGCGCGCCACCAGCCCGACCTGGTGATCCTGGACCTGCAGCTGCCCGGCAAGGATGGCCTCGAGGTATGCCGCGCACTACGCGCCAAGGGCGCAACGCCCGCCATCATCATGCTGACCGCCCGCGTCGAAGAAGTGGACCGCCTGGTGGGCCTCGAGCTCGGCGCCGACGACTACGTGTGCAAGCCCTTCTCGCCGCGCGAGATCGTGGCGCGCGCCAAGGCCATCCTGCGCCGGATCGAGCCCAGGACCGAGGCGGGCGGCACGGTGCGTCTGGGCACGCTGACGCTGGACCGCGCCGCGCACAGCATCGCGGTGGGCAAGACGGCGCTGACGCTGACGCCGATCGAGTTCGAGCTGCTGGCCGCGATGGTCGAGCAGCCCGGCCGCGTGTGGTCGCGTGGCGCGCTGCTCGAGCGCGTCAAGGGCACGGATTTCTCGGGTTACGAGCGCAACATCGACGGCCACGTGAAGAACCTGCGGCGCAAGCTCGGCGAGCACCTGGGCGAACGTGCGGCGATCCGCAGCGTCTACGGCGTCGGTTACGGGCTGGACACGGCCGCGCTGGAGTAAGCTGCTGCCCCCATGACCCCTTCCCGCCCTGCGCTCTCGCCCTACTACACCGAAGACCACGAGGCCTTCCGCGCGCAGGTGCGCAAGTTCGTCGAGAGGGAATGCGCGCCGAACATCGAGAAGTGGGAGAAGGCCGAGGAGTTGCCGCGCGAGCTGCACAAGAAAGCGGCGCAGGCCGGGATCATGGGCGTGAACTATCCCGAGGACTGCGGCGGCCTGGGCGTCACCGATCCGTTCTACGCCATCGTCATGACCGAGGAGCTGATGCGCGCCGGCTCCGGCGGCCTGGTCGC
>JANNKD010000252.1:0-2297 GCA_031396115.1 Gammaproteobacteria bacterium | reverse complement strand
CTCAAAACCCTATACCCTATCGCAAGTGTTCGGCTAACGCTGAGCCTCAAGTGTTCGACTAACGCTGAGCCTCCGCCCTTCACCAGTCACGCCTCACCCGTCACGCCTCATGACCTTTCTCTCGTTGCTTGCGGCGTTGCTGCTGGAGCAGGCACGGCCACTGCGGCGGGGCAACCGGTTCCACAAGGCGTTCGAAGACTACGCGGCGACCCTCGAGCACCATTTCAACGGGGGGGAGTTTCGTCACGGCGTCATCGCCTGGCTGCTTGCCATAGCGCCGCTCCTTGTCGTCACTTTGGCGTTGTATTTCGCGGCCTCCGCCGTTGGTTCTCCGCTCGCGTGGGCGTGGAGCGTCGCGGTGCTCTATCTAACGATGGGATTCCGGTGGTTCAGCCATTACTTCACGGAAATTCTGAGGACGCTCTCGAACGAAGACGTCGCCGCCGCGCGCACCCTGCTCGGCGAATGGCGCGGCGAGTCGGCGGCCGAGTTCAGCGCCACGGAGATCGCGCGGGTGGCCATCGAACAGGGGTTGCTCGCCTCCCACAGGCACGTGTTTGGCACCATCGTCTGGTTCGTCGTGCTGGGACCGGCCGGCGCGGTGCTCTACCGCGCTTCGGACATGCTGGCCGCAAAATGGGGCGCTGCGGCCCGTCCGGAGATCGGCGAGTTCGGCCGTTTCGCCGCGCGCTTCTTTTTCTGGCTGGATTGGGCCCCGGCGCGGCTCACCGCGCTCACGTTCGCCGTCGTCGGCAACTTCGAGGATGCGGTTTACTGCTGGCGCAGCCAGGCCCTCGCGTGGAGCACCCGCACGCAGGGCGTCATCCTGGCGGCGGGCGCCGGCGCGCTCGGCGTGCGACTGGGCGATGCGCTGCACCAGTACGGAACTCTCGAGTTTCGCCCGGAACTCGGCACCGGGAACGATGCGGATGCCGATGCCATGGAGGCGACCGTCCGGCTGATCTGGCGCTCGCTCGTGCTGTGGATGTTCCTGGTGCTGATCGTCAGCCTCGCTTACGCGCTCGGCTAGGAGCCCGCGCAGCAGCAACTGGCGGCGGAGGGCGATAGCTGACGCAGTGCAGCGGTCGACGCGAGCGAAACGCGGGCTCCTAACGGTTGTTCGGTGCGGGAAAACTTCAAGCAGGCCTGAGACCTCGATTTCCGGGTTTCGCCTGACGATAGTCAGGCAATTCAATTGGCGGCCTGGCGCATTCCCGCTCAAACGTCAAATAATTTGTCGAGCTTGGCGGCGCAAATAAAGTCGTTCTCGGTAAGGCCGCCAATTGCGTGCGTCATGTATTCGACGCGGCATTTGTTGTAGCCGACACTGATGTCGGGGTGGTGGTCCTCGCGGTGCGAGATCCACGCGGCGGCGTTGACGAAGGCCATGACCTGGTAGTGGTTGGTGAAGCTGTAGGTCTTGGCGATCCGGCTGTCCGCATGCTCCCACCCGTCGAGCTGCCCGAGCAGCTGGCTTACTTCGTTCTGCTTGAGCGGCGCCACGCCGCCTTCGCACGGTATGCACTTCTTGGTAGCCAGATTGGAGGGCTGGGTCATTGGTGTTTTCCCTGAAAACGGTGATGAGTGATCACTCGTCACGCCTTTTGCAATTGGGCGATGCGCGAAACGGCGGGCGGATGGGAATCGTAGAACGCCGAATGCAGCGGGTCGGGCGTGAGCGTCGAGGCGTTGTCGCGGTAGAGCTTGATGAGCGCCGAGACGAGGTCGCGCGCCGAGGCGTTCTGCGCGGCGTACTGGTCGGCCTCGAACTCGTGCTTGCGCGAGAGCATGGCGCCGAGCGGCTGCAGCAGGAAAGTGAACGGGGGCAGGACGAACATGAACAGAACGAGCGCCATGGCCGGGGAAGGGGACGCCACGCCCAGGCTTGAGAAAAACCACTCCTGCTGCATGAGAGAACCCAGCAGCCAGAAGAACCCCAGGCTCAGCGCGGAAGTCAGCACCATTCTTTTCAGGATGTGCCGCAGCTTGAAGTGGCCCAGCTCGTGCGCCAGCACCGCTTCCACTTCGGCCGGGTTCAGCTGCTGGAGCAGGGTGTCGAAGAACACGATGCGCTTCGACTTGCCGAAGCCCGTGAAATAGGCGTTGCCGTGGGCGCTGCGGCGCGAGCCGTCCATCTTCATCAGGCCCTTTACTTTGAAGCCGCAACGTTCGAGCAGACGTTCGACGCGCGTCTTCAGTTCAGGATCTTCCATTGGCGAGAACTTGTTGAACAGCGGCGCGATAACGGTCGGGGCGATAAAGTGAACGAAGATCCCAAATACCACTGTGACCGCCCA
>JANNKD010000249.1:0-2737 GCA_031396115.1 Gammaproteobacteria bacterium | reverse complement strand
GATCCTGTTCGCCGACGAGCCGACCGGCAACCTCGACACCGCGACCGGCGCGCGCATCATCGACCTGCTGTTCGAGCTCAATGCCCAGAGCAACGCCACGCTGGTGCTGGTCACGCACGACGAGGCGCTGGCGCGCCGCTGTGCGCGCGTGCTGACGCTCAAGGAAGGCGTGCTGCATGAATGACGGCGCGGCCGCTTACGCACTGCGCCGCCTGCGCAAGGGCTGGCGCAGCGGTGAGCTGCTGATCCTGGCGCTCGCGCTGGCGGTGGCCGTGGCCGCGGTGTCGGCGGTGTCGCTGTTCACCGACCGGATGCGCAACGCCATCGCCAGCCAGACCGGCGAGACGCTCGGCGCGGACCTGATGTTCACCTCGCGCGACCCGCTGCCGCAGGCGCTGTGGGACTCCGTCGCGGCCAGCGACGCGAGCCACGTCGCCGTGGTGCAATTCCCGAGCGTGGTGGTGCACGGCGAAACCACGGCCCTGGCTTCGATCAAGGCGGTCGAGGCGAACTACCCGCTGCGCGGCGCGCTGCGCATCAGCGACGAGCCGTTCGGCGCGACGCGCATGGCCGGCATCCCGCCGCGCGGCGAGGCCTGGGTGGACCTGCGGCTGTGGCAGGAACTGAACCTCGCCGCCGGCGCCGGCTTGCAGGTCGGCGCGCTGACGCTGCGCGTGCGCGGGCTGGTCGCCGAGGAGCCTGGCCGCGGCGTGGGCTTCTCCGACCTCGCCCCGCGCGTGATGATGAACGGCGCCGACGTCGCCGCCAGCGGCTTGCTCGGCCCCGGCGCACGCGCGCAGTACTTCCTGCAGGTCGCCGGCACGTCGGAGCAGCTCGAGCCCCTGCTCGCGCTCGAACCGCCGCGTGGCACGCGGCGCGTGACGCCGCAGGATGCGAGGCCCGAGTTGCGCAACGCGCTGAGAAACTCGCGCGACTTCCTCGGCCTCGCGCGGCTGGCCGCGGCGCTGCTGGCGGCGGCGTCCATCGCGCTGTGCGCCGCACAGTGGGGCCTGAAGCTGCGCGACGAGGTCGCGCTGCTGAAATGCCTCGGCGCCTCGCAGTCCTTCGTGCTGCGCGCGCTGGTCCTGAACCTGCTGATGCTCGGGGCCGCCGCCGGCGCGGTCGGCGCCGCGGTCGGCCTCGCCGCGCAGGAGATCGTCGCGCGCCTGCTCGCCACGTTGATGCAGATCACGCTGCCGTGGCCCTCGCTGCTGCCGCTGCTGGAAGCCTGGGGCGTGGCGCTGCTGCTGCTGCTCGGGTTCGCGCTGCCGCCGATCCTGCAGGCCCGCACCACGGCGCCAATCCGCGTGTTCCAGCGCGACGAGCGCCTGCCCGGCCGGCGCGGTCCCGCGCTGGCCTCGGCGCTCGCTGTGCTGGTGCTGCTGTGGCTGCAGACCGAGACCTGGAAGGCGGCACTGTTCGTCCTCGGTGGAGCGGTGGTCGTCGCCGGCGTGCTGGCGCTGCTGGCGACGCTGCTGGTGCTCGCACTCACGCCGCTCAAGCGCGCGGTCGGCACTTCGTGGCGCTTCGGCCTGGGCAATGTCGCGCGGCGGCGTGGATCCACCGTGGCGCAGACCGTCGCGCTGGGGCTGGCCCTGCTGGCGCTGCTGCTGGTGTCGGTGGTGCGCCAGGATTTGCTGTCCACCTGGCGCACGACGCTGCCGCCCGAGACGCCGAACCAGTTCCTCATCAACATCCAGCCGGAGCAGGTCGCGGCGTTGCGGGAGTTCTTCCAGGCGCGCGGCTTCGCCGAGCCGCGCATGTGGCCAATGGCGCGCGGGCGCCTGACGCACCTCAACGGCGCGCCGGTCACCGTCGACACCTTCGACGATCCCGAGACGCAGCGCTGGATCAACCGCGATTTCAACCTGTCGTGGACCGCCACCCTCAACGACGACAACGAGATCACGGCCGGCACCTGGTGGGGCGAGGCGGGCCGCGGCCAGCCCTGGCTGTCGGCCGACGAATACGCGATCGAGCGGCTCAAGCTCAAGCTCGGCGACACGCTGACGCTCGACTTCGCCGGCCAGAGCATCGAGTTCACCGTGCACAACCTGCGCACGGTCAAGTGGGACAGCTTCCGCCCGAATTTCTTCCTGCTGGCGCCGCCGGGCGTGGTCGAGGACAAGGCCGCCGCGCAATGGCTGACCAGTTTCTACCTGCCGGCCGAGCGGCGCGCGGTGCTGCGCGAGCTGATCGCGCAGTTTCCCAACGTCACCGTGCTCGACATCGACGCGCTGATGAGCCAGGTGCGCAACATCATGGACCGCATCGTGCGCGCGGTGGAGTTCATCTTCCTGTTCACGCTGGCAGCGGGGCTGACGGTCCTGCTCGCGGCGATCGAAGGCACGCGCGACGAGCGCGTGCGCGAGGCCGGGCTGCTGCGGGCGCTGGGCGCGCGCAGTGCCGTCGTGGTGCGCGGCCTGATCGCCGAATACGCGGTGCTGGGCCTGCTGGCGGGCACGGTGGCGGCGGTCGCGGCGCAAGGCATCGCCTGGGCGCTGGCCGAAGAAGTGTTCCGCATTCCCTATGGCCCGCGGCCGGCGCTGTGGCTCGCCGGGGCCGGGGCCGGCGCGGCCATCGTCACGCTGCTGGGCTGGCTGTCACTGCGCGGCACCCTGAAGACCCCGCCGCACGTGGTGCTGCGCGGGACGACCTAGGCCCCCTGGGCGCCCAGTTTGTTATCCTCCCGCTCGCTCGGTAAGTCCGAGCGTGCCGGATTCCTCAGGTCTTTTGG
>JANNKD010000206.1:0-9282 GCA_031396115.1 Gammaproteobacteria bacterium | reverse complement strand
CGGCGTTTCGACGTCCACGAAGCCCAGCGCGTCCATCGAGTCGCGGATGCGCTTGATGACCGCGTGGCGCAGGCGCAGGTTCTTCTGCATCTGCGGCCGGCGCAGGTCCACGTAGCGGAACTTCAGGCGGGTGTCCTCGCCTACGGTGTCGTCGTCGAGCTGGAACGGCGGCGTCTCGGCGCGGTTCAACACTTCGAGGCCCTGCGCCAGCACTTCGACCTTGCCGGTCGCGAGGTTGGCGTTGTCGGTGCCGGCCGGTCGCGGCCGCACCTTGCCGGTGACCCGCACGACGAATTCGGACCTGAGCTTTTCCGCGTGGGCAAAAATTTCCCTCGCTGCCGGGTCGAACACGAGTTGCAGCAGGCCCTCGCGGTCACGCAGGTCGATGAAGATCACGCCGCCGTGGTCGCGGCGGCGATGGACCCAGCCACACACGTGGACGGTCTGGCCAGCCAGGGCTTCAGTGACCTGGCCGCAGTAATGCGAACGCATCAATTGGATTTACTTGGGAAAAACGGGCCGCGCATTGTAGCCGACCCGTCATGCCCGCGGAGGCGGGCATCCAGTCCTTCGGAACAACTGGCCCCCCGCTTCCGCGGGGGTGACGGCGCGTTTCAGGCCGCCTTCGCCGCCGGCTTCTTGTCGGCCTTCTTGTCGGCCTTCTTCGCCTCGACCTTGGCGCCGGCGCCCGGCTTGTCGCCGCTGGTCGGGGCGCTGGCCTCGCCGGCTGAGGCCTTCTCGGCCACGTTTTTCTTGTTGCCGGACTTGAAGTCGGTCTCGTACCAGCCGCCGCCGCCCAGCCGGAAACCGGTGGCCGACATCTGCTTGGCCAGCTTGGGCTTGCCGCACTCGGGACACTTCTTCGGCGCCGGATCCGAGACCTTGTGCATGATCTCGGCCTCGTGGCCGCAGGCTTTGCAGACGTACTCGTAAATCGGCATGGCGAGACTGTTATGGAGCCGGGGCGCGCATTTTCAAGGTCGCGGCCCCGCCCGTCCAGCGCCTAGCCCTTGCCACCCGCCCCCGGGCCGATGTGCTTGTCGAGGAAGGCCAGCAGCTTGGTGTAGAAGTCGATCTCGTTCTCGGTCTTGAAGAAGCCGTGCTCCTCGCCGGCGTACTCCACCCACTCGTAAGGCTTCTTGGCCTGGTCGAGCGCGCTGCGCAGCCGCTTGGCCTGGCTGAACGGCACGCGCTTGTCGTGGGTGCCGTGCGCAATCAGCAGCGCGGCCTTGATCTTGCCCACGTGCGTGACGGGCGACTGCTCGCGGCGCCCGGCCTTGTCACCCAGCGACTCCGCGAACTCCGCGCTGCTGTACCGGCTCTTGGCGATGTCGCTGTCGCCAGCCTGGGGATCGAGGTCATAGACGCCGGCGTAGGCGGCCGCGCAGCGGTAGAGATCCGGCTCGCGCGCCACGCTCATCACCGCCGAATACCCGCCGAAGCTGGCGCCATAGATGCACACGCGCGCCGGATCGGCGATGCCCTGAGCAATGGCCCAGCGCGTCGCGTCGGCGATGTCCTGCTGCATGCGCGTGCCCCAGCCACCGTAGCCGGCAGCCTCGAAGTCGTAGCCATAGCCGGCGGAGCCGCGGAAGTTGACCTGCAACACGGCATAGCCGCGGCTCGCCAGGAGCTGCACTTCCCGGTTCCATTCCCAGTAGTCCCGCAGGTGCGGGCCACCGTGTGGCAGCACGACCAGCGGCGCCTTGCGCGTCTTGAGCCCGTCGCGCGCCGTCAGGTACGCGGGCAGCTCCGCGCCGTCGCCGGCCTTGATGCTCACCGGGGTCATGGGCTGCATCAGCCGCGGATCGATCCAGCGGCGCTGCGGCACCACCGGGCGCAGGCTTCGGTTGGTGTCGTCGACCAGGTAGAAGACGCCCGGGTTGCGGTCGCTGTCGACGCGCAGCAGCGCCTTGGTGCCGTCGTCGCTGGTGTTGACCAGCGTCACGCGCTGACCGGCAAACGCACCCGAGATCGCCTTCAGGCGCTTGGCCTCTGGATGGTCCGGCAACAGGTATTCGGTGCGCGGCAGGCCTTCCTCGTAGGTCAGCGCGATCGGCTTGTTGTCAGCCCTGGACATGACGACCGACTGGTAGTTGCCGCACGTCAGCTGGGTTACGGCGCCGCCCGCAAAGGTGTACTGGTACAAACACTGGCTGCCGCCGCCAGCGACAACCGTGAAATATCCGGCGGAGCCGTCCCGGGTGACGCCCGCCAGGGAGACACGCCCGCCTTTTACGTCGGGCAAGGCGACCGACGTCCACTGGCCCTCGCCGCGGCGCGCCAGCAGGTGAAGCGCGCCGGGACGGTCGAAGCCCAGCGCTAGCATCTGCTTGCCGAAGTCATCGGTGGCCGTTTGGAGGCTATACAGGCCCGGCTTGTCGATGACCTGGCGCTTGCCCGTGGCCACGTTCATCCGGTCGAGCCGCCCCGCGGTTTCGTCGAGCGTATCTCCCGAGTCCGCCCACGGCCGCACGTCGATCAGCGCATGGCCGGGATCGCCGCGCAGCGGCGCGATCATGAAGGCCGAGGCCTGCTCCATCTGGGGGCCAACCTGGATCTTGGTGCCGGTGGTGCCCGCGCCGCGATACCCGAACAGGTACTTTGCGTTCTTGCCGTTGGCGTCGACACCGTAGATCTCGCCGGTCAGCAACGCCTGGTCCAGTCGCCCGAAAGCCTGCGCGATGCTGACGACCAGCCGCGAGCCGACCCAGTCGTATGCGCCGACGCTGTCGCGCTCGCCGAACGCCACCGTCGCCGTGACCTTGTTGTTCGCGAGCTCGGTGACGCCGACTGCATTCTTGTTGTCATTCACCATGCGCGAGACGGCGATGTAGTCACCGCCGGGCGACAACTGCGCCGAATCGGCCTCCGGCACGCGCATGAAGTCGGCGATCGGTATGGGTGCCGGGTTCTGGGCGACGGCCGCTGTGGCCATTACCACGCCGGCCAGGCTGGCGAAGATGCGTTTCATGCGAATTCCCCGAGGTCTGTGTTGCTACTGCGGCGCCTATGATGCGCAAGTGCGCCACGCTCTGCATCTGGAAGCGATCCAGGCCGACATCACCCGCCTGGCCGTTGACGCCATCGTCAACGCCGCCAACACCAGCCTGCTCGGCGGCGGCGGCGTGGACGGGGCCATCCACCGCGCGGCCGGCCCCGCGCTGCTGGCCGAGTGCCGCACCCTCGGCGGCTGCCCGACCGGCCAGGCGCGCGTGACCCAGGGCTACCGCCTGCCCGCCCGCTACGTCATCCACACGGTCGGGCCGGTCTACCAGGACGGCCGCCACGGCGAGCCGGAGCTGCTGGCCTCGTGCTATCGGGAATCGCTGAAGCTGGCCGGGGCGCACGGCTGCGCCTCGATTGCGTTTCCGGCGATCAGCTGCGGGGTGTATGGCTATCCGATCGCCGACGCCACGGCCATCGCGGTGCGGGAGGTCACGGCTTTCTGTGCGCAGGCCGGCACGGTGCGGCACGTGATGTTTGCGTGCTTCGGCGAGGCGGCGCTGGCCGCGTACCGTGCGGAGCTAAGATGAGCGCCATGCGTTATGCGAAGCTCACGCCCGCACCCGAGGTGCTGATCCAGACCGTGGTCGGCGAAGCCGTGCTGCTCGACCTGCGCTCGCAGAAGTATTTCGGCCTGAACGAGGTCGGCACGCGCGCCTGGCAGCTGTTGCAGGAATTTGCCGACACGGCCGAGGTGCGTTCGCGGCTGTTGCAGGAATACGACGTCGCCGAGGCGGACCTCGACCGCGACTTGCGGGACCTTTTCGAACGCCTGCTGAAGGCGGGCCTGGTCGAGGCCGACTCCGGTGACACGCCTTAGGACTTTTCTCGCCCTGGCACCCGCCGAGCGCCGTGCGTTCATCGAGGCCTGGGCTTGGCTGCTTGCCAGCAAGCTGTCGCTGCGCCTGGGCGGCCTGGCCTCGACGGTGCGCCGATGGCGCAAATCCGGCGCCCGGTCCACATCGGGCGCTGCGCTGCCGGCAGCGGTCCGCTGGATGGATGTGGCCGCACGGTACTGCCCGGGCGGTGCAGGCTGCTTGGTGCGTTCTGTCGCCACGATGGGCCTGCTGCGACGGCACGGCCTCGCCGCCGAACTCCGCATCGGCGTGGGCGCGACGAGTCCGCAACTCGACGCGCACGCGTGGGTCGAACTCGACGGCATGCCCGTCAACGACGCAGCGGACGTGGGCGCGCGGTTCGCGGCCTTCGATGGCCCCTTGCACGGCAGCTCGGCACGGCCTTGAGCGGATTCGTCGGTATCCTCCATCGCGACGGCCGGCCGGTCGAGCCGAAGGTGCTGCGGCAGCTGACCGAGTCGCTGCGATTTCGCGGGCCGGACGGGCTGCAGCTCTGGCACAGCGGAAGCATCGGATTGGGGCACGCACGCTTCGTCACCGATCCGGCGCGCGACAGCGAACCGATGCCGCTGGTACTCGACAATCGTTACTGGATTTGCGGGCACCTCCGGCTGGATGCCCGTGAAGCGTTGATCGCGGCGCTGGGGACCGGCCACGAACGTGCGTCGGCCGCGATATCAGACGCAGCGCTCGTACTGCGGGCCTATCGCGCCTGGGGCGTCGAGTGCATGACCCGATTACACGGTGAATTCGCCTTTGCGATCTGGGACGCCTTCCAGCGGCGCCTGTTCTGCGCGCGGGACCCGTTCGGCGTGAGGCCGTTCTTCCATGCGGCCCTCGGCGACCTTTTCCTGTTCGGCAACACGCTGGACTGCCTGCGCCTTCATCCGCGGGTGCGTGGCGCGCTGGATGAATATGCGATCGCTGACTTCCTCACCCGCGGATACCCGCTCGAAGCCGATCGCAGCTTCTTCGCCGACATCCGGCGCCTGCCGGCCGGGCACACACTGAGCGTGACGGCGGCCACGCTGACCCGGCATCGCTACTGGCGGCTGCCCGACGAGCCGTGCGTGCGCCATCGCCGGCCGCAACAGTACGTCGAGCAGTTCGGCGAACTGCTGGCGCGCGCGGTGCGCGACCGCTCCGGCACCGGCCCGATCGCGCTGGCGTTGAGCGGCGGACTCGACTCCGGCGCGATCGCCGCGGCGGCCACCGGTCGCATCGGCCGAGCGCCTGTGGAGTCGCCACTGCGCGCCTATTGCTACGGCATGACCCACGTGTTCGACGATCCGGAGCCCGCGTTCGCGCGGATTTCTGCGGACGCCCTCGGCTTGCCGCTGGAGATCATGGAGGCCGAGGACGACGTTCCGTTCAGGCCGCTGCGCGGCGGCGCGACGGCCGAGCCGTACGACGATTTCTATTACACGGAAACCTTGCGCTGGCAGGCGCACGTCGCGCGCGACGCGCGGGTGATCCTCGACGGTCTGGGGGCCGACGAAATTTTTCTCAGCGAGTGGCTGCTGGACGAAGCCGCCCGGGAGTCCTGGCCGCGGCTCGCCCGGGACGCGCTCGAAACCTTGTTCAACGGGCAGCGCCCCGGCCTGGGCCTGCGCGCACGGCTCGCGGGCCGGCCGGTCGTGCGGCCGGAGCCGCCGTCCTGGCTGGCACCCGAGTGGTCCCAGTCACTGCGAGTGCGCGAGCGCCTGCTCGAGCACCGCGCGACGGACGTTCCGGCCGGGACGCCGCGCGCCCGCGCCCGGGCGCGGCTATTGAGTCCGACCTGGCCGCTGTACCTCGAGAGCCTTGACGCCGGATTCACGCGGGTGCCCCTCGAGAGCCGCTGGCCGTTTCTCGACCACCGCCTGCTGCAGTTCGCGCTATCGCTCCCGCCGTTCCCGTGGTGCGTGGACAAGCGCCTCCTGCGCGCCGCGCTGCGACCCGTGCTGCCGGAAACGATCGTTTCGAGACCCAAGGCTCCCCTGGCCGGGCAGGCGTTCGCGGCGTTCCTTTCGCGCAATCCCGGGTGGCCCCGAACCGTGCGCCCCGTTCTCGACCGCCTCGGGCCGCGCCTGGATGTGGCGGCGTGGCAGCGCGCGTGGCGGCGCCCCGGTCACGCATGGTGGGCGTGGGATCTCGCCCGTCCGGTCGCACTCGGGCACTGGTTGAAGGGGCTAGAATTGCGGGACGCTGGAGTCTTCGACGGAGGCCCATATGGATCGGCAGGATTCGGACAAGAAGGACGCAGCTCGGCAGCAGAAGAAGAAGAAGTACGGGAAGCCCTCACTCAGTGAATTTGGACAGGTCAGGGACTTGACGCGCGCCGCGACACCCACGGGCTTGGCCAACGACATGGCCATGGGCCCGCAGAAGACCTGAGGAGTGGCCGAGGTCTTCCGTTCCCGCTGCTACGGGGTCCGGCTGGTCAGCGCTGCGCCGATCCCCGGGCTCGAATCGCTTGATCGGTCCCACGAGACCTCGCTGCGGATCGACCTGGGCGGGGAGCCGGACTGGACCGAGGCGCCGGACTGGGCCGAACTCCCAGCGGAGGAACCAGCGAAGATCGAGCTGGACGCCGACCGCACGCTGCTCCGCTATGCCGACGGCACGCGCTTCTACCTTGATTTCGACCAGTCCCGGATCTGGGCCCGCTGGCCGGAGCCGCTGACCCTCGAGGACACCGCCACGTACCTTCTGGGCCCGGTTCTCGGCCACTATTTGCGCCGCCGCGGATGCCTCTGCCTGCACGCGAGCAGCGCGATGATCGATGGCCATTGCGTCGCGTTCGTCGGCGCCGCGGGAACGGGCAAGTCGACACTGGCGGCTGCGCTCGCCCTCAAGGGCGACGGCATCCTGTCCGAGGACGTTACCTGCCTGACCGCCGCGCCGTGCGGCTTCGAGGTGCAGCCGGGCTATCCGCGCATCCGGCTGTGGAACGACGCCGCCGCGCTCATCGGCGTCCCCGCGGAAACCCTGCCGCTGCTGACTCCGAACTGGGACAAGCGCTTCCTGCCGTTGAACGGTAAGGAGTGCGCTTTCCACGACCACGCGGAGCGCCTCGACGCGATCTTCCTGCTCGCGCCGCGACGCGAAATGCAGGCTGCTGCCGCAATCAGTGATCTCGACGGGCAGCGCATCCTGAGCGGGCTCGTCGCCAACACCTACGGCAACCTGCTGCTGGGGCGCAAGCAGCGGCAGGAGGAATTCGCCGCGCTCGGCGAGTTGGCGCGCGCGGTTCCGGTGCGCTCGCTCGCACTGAATGCCGACGGGTCTCGCCTGTTCGAAGCCTGCGACTGGATCCGCGCGCTTGCGCTCTCTTAGACCGGGCCGCACGGAATACACGCTCGCGGGTTACGGCTCGATGATCGCGGACAGCGTCCGCATGAACGCCTACCGTTCTGCACTCGCCGCCTGCATCAAGCCTGGCGCTGTCGTGCTCGATGTGGGCGCCGGCACCGGCATCATGGCCTTGCTCGCCTGCCAGCTCGGCGCCGCCAGGGTTTACGCGCTGGAAATGTCCGACGCGACCGCGGTCGGCATCGAACTCGCGCGCGCCAACGGGTTCGCGGACCGCATCGAGTTCGTCCAGGACTCTTCGTTCCGCTTCCGGCCGCGCCGTAAGGCCGACGTGATGGTTTCCGATCTGCGCGGCGTGCTGCCCCTGCACGGCCACCACGTTGCATCGATCGTCGATGCGCGCAAGCGCCTGCTCGCGCGCGGCGGCGCCCAGATCCCGCAGCTCGACAGGGTCTGGGGACAGCTCGTGGGCGACGAAGCTCTTTACAACGAGGAGTTGCGCATTTGGCGACTGGGCGCATTCGGGCTGGACCTGACGCCGGCCCTGCGCTGGGCGGCGCACGCATGGCGCAAGGTCAAGCTCGCGCCGGGGAGCATGCTCGGCGAGCCGCGCAGATTGTTCGACCTCGACTACCGGAGCGTCGAATCGGCCGATGCGCGCGGCGATGCGAGCTGGCGGATCGAGCGCGACACCGTGGCGCACGGCCTCGGCGCCTGGTTCGAGACGCGGCTTTGCGCGGGCGTCGAGTTCTCCAACGCGCCGGGCCAGCCGCAGGCGATTTACGGCCAGGCGTTCTTCCCGTTCACCGAGCCGTTGCCGCTAAGCCGGGGAGACGAGGTCCGCACCGTCCTGGCGGCCCGCTGCGTTGGCGAAGACTACGTCTGGACGTGGGATACCACGGTGTCCGGAGCGCACACGCGAACGCTGCGGCAGTCGTCGTTCCAGGCCAGTCCGCTGAATCCGGCGCGGCTGGCCCGCCGCAGGAAGAAATCCTGATGCGCGAGGCGCTCGCGGCACTGCTGCGCGACCCGTCGCACGGGCTGCGCGGCGCGGCGGCCGACGCGGCGCTGCTGCAGCTGGCGCAATCGGAAGGCGTCGGTGCGCTGCTGCACGAGGCGCTTGCGTTTGATCCCGCCGCTCCCGCCGCGCCTGGGCTCCGCGAGCGCCTGGCGCGCAGCGTGTTCGACGCCTCCGCACGCGATCTCCTGCGCAAGCGCGAGCTCGAGCGCGTGTTGGCCCTGTTCGCGCGCGCCGGGCTGGAGCCCATCGTGCTCAAGGGTTGGGCGCTGGCCCACCTGCTTTACCCGCAGCCCGCGCTGCGGCCGTCGCTCGACGTCGACCTGATGGTGCCCGCTGCCGCGCGGCCGGCGGCGGCGGCGCTGCTCCTCGCGGAGGGCTACGACACCACGACGTTCCAGGGCGGAGACCTGGTCAACGCGCAGGCGTCGTACTGGCGCGACCTGGCGCCGGGTGCGAGGCTGACCGTGGACCTGCACTGGCGCATAAGCACCTCGCCGCTGTTCGCGCACGTGCTCACGCACGACTGGCTGCGCCCGCGCGCGCAGCGCATCCCCGCGCTGGGACCGAGCGCGTGCGGGCCCGCGTTCGCGGACGCTCTGGTGCACGCGTGCGTGCATCGGGCGCCACTCGGCGAGCGCGCCGACCGCCTGGTCTGGCTCTACGACATCCACCTGCTGACGCGCCGCCTGGACGAGCAGGGCTGGACGGAATTCGCCGGACTGGCCGCGCGGCACCGCCTGCGCGCGATCTGCCTGGACGCGCTGCAGGCGTCGGCGCGCTGGCTCGGCACGGAGTTTCCGGCGGACGTGCGCGCGGCGCTGTCGGATGCGCCGCCGGAGCCGTCGGCGGTGCTGCTGCGCGACGGCGCCGGGTGGCTGAAGTGGGCGGAGCTCGACAGCTTGCGAGGTCTGCGCGAGCGGCTGACGTATCTGCGCGAAACGGCGCTGCCTGATCCGGCGTACCTGCTCGATTTGTACGGGACGCAGCGGCGCTGGCTGCTGCCCGCGCTCTATGTGCGGCGAGCGCTGGGGTGGCTGACCAGGTAAGGAGTGGCGTTCCCAAGGGGATTCGAACCCCTGTTACATCCGTGAAAGGGACGTGTCC
>JANNKD010000151.1:0-8305 GCA_031396115.1 Gammaproteobacteria bacterium | reverse complement strand
ACCACCAGCGCCTCGCGGCCGATCAGCACTTCCTCGCGATCCTTCTCGACCGCACGCCAGATTTTCTGCGCGCAGTAGGACGGCTCGACGCCGCGCGCGATGCTCGGATCCACCTTGCCGTGCCTGCCGCCGTCGCCGGTCACGGCGTTCATCGACACGTCGGTTTTCACGTAGCCCGGGCACGCCACGGTGAACTTCACGCCGTCGCGCCAGTGCTCGGCGCGCGCCGCGTCGTAGAACCCGTGCAGCGCGTGCTTGGCCGCGGCATAGCCCGAGCGCAACGGTGAGCTGATGTACCCGACCACGCTCGAGACGACCACGACGTGGCCGCGCTTGCGCGCCACCATGCCCGGCAGCACGGCCTTGGTCAGCGCCACGGTGGCGAAGAAATCCAGCTCGAAGATGCGCCGGTACACGTCCAGCGAGGTGTCCAGAACGCGCGAGCGCTGCGAGATGCCGGCGTTGTTGACCAGCACGTCGACCGGCCCGAACGGCTGCTCGGCCGCGCGCACCGCGACGCCACCGTCGCCGATCTGCAGCAGGTCGAGCGGCAGGACCGCCACGTCGGCCGGGCGCGCGCACAACCCCTTCACGCGCTCGAGCTCCGACGCGCGGCGCGCGCTGAGGACGACCTTGGCGCCGCGCTGCGCGGCAGCGACGGCGAGCGCCTCGCCGATGCCGCCGGAGGCGCCGGTGATCCAGACGACCTTGCCGGCGAGGTCGGTCAGGCGAACATCCTCGAAACTGGATCCCCGCCTGCGCGGGGATGGAAAAAGCCGCTCACGCGGCTTTTTCCAGTTGCTGCGCCCACTGCCCCGTCGTGGCGAGGCTGTTCATCTTCACGCGGTGCAGGTAGGCGCGCTGGCCGGCGGCGACGCTTTCCTTGCGCCCGCTCCATGCCTTGAGCGCCGCCGCCTACAGCGCGCGGCCGTACGAGAACGACAGCACCCACGGCGCGCCGCCCAGCTTGTTCATCTCGTCGAGGTGAGCGGTGGCGTCCTCGTCGGACTGGCCGCCCGAGAGGAACGCGATGCCCGGCACCGAGGCCGGCACGTAGCGCTTGAGCGCACGCAGCGTCGCCGCCGCGACCGTCCTGCGATCCGCCTGCACCCTGCACTTCTTGCCGGAGATCACCATGTTCGGCTTGAGGATCATGCCCTCGAGCACGACCTTCTGGCGGTACAACTCGTCGAACACCGTCTGCAGCGTGACGTTGGTGACCTCCTCGCACGCCTCGATCGTATTGTCCGCGTCCATCAGCACTTCAGGTTCGACGATCGGCACGATGTCCTGCTCCTGGCACAGCGCGGCATAGCGCGCCAGCGCATGGGCGTTGGTCTGGATGCAGTAATCGGTCGGGATGTCCTTGCCGATGGTGATGACCGCGCGCCACTTGGCGAAGCGCGCGCCGGCCTCCTTGTACTTGGCCAGGCGTTCGCGCAGGCCGTCGAGGCCCTCGGTGATGGTCTCGCCCGGTGCCCCGGCCAGCTCCTTGGCGCCCTTGTCCACCTTGATTCCCGGGATGACGCCTTTCTTCGCGAGCAGCTTCGGGAACGGCGTGCCATCGGGCGCCTTCTGGAACAGCGTCTCTTCGTAGAAGATCACGCCGCTGGTGTACTGCTCCATGCCGCCGGTGCTGAACAGCAGGTCGCGATACGCGCGGCGGTTCTCCTCGGTGTTCTCGACCTTGATGCCGTCGAAGCGCTTGCCGATCGTGGCCGTGCTCTCGTCAGCGGCGAGGATGCCGCGTCCCTTGGCGACCATGCCGAGCGCGGTGTCGTGCAGCGTGTTCACGTTCATGACTCAACTCCAGCGTTGGGTTTCGGGTTGATCGAAAGGTGGCGGAGAGGGAGGGATTCGAACCCCCGGACCCTTTCGGATCAACGGTTTTCAAGACCGCCGCATTAGACCGCTCTGCCACCTCTCCGTTGTCGCGGAGGGCGCAAAGGATAACCGATTGTGTCATCCCGAGCGAAGCGAGGGATCTCGTCCGGGACGAGATCCCTCGGCGCTACGCGCCTCGGGATGACACGCGCGCAGCGCGTGTCACCTGCCGGCGGCCCACGGGGAAGTACTCGAAGCCGTACCCGGCGAGCAGTTCCGGGTCGTACAGGTTGCGGCCGTCGAAAATCACCGGGGCCTTGAGCAGGCGCTTGAGCCCGGGGAAGTCCGGGCTGCGGAATTCGTTCCACTCGGTGACGATCACCAGGGCATCGGCGCCGCGCGCGGCCGCGTCGGCGCTGTCGCACACCGTCAGGCCCTTGCGGCCGCGGTACAGGCGGCGCGCCTCGCCGCCCCCCTGCGGGTCGTAGGCGCGCACGCGCGCGCCGTCGGCCAGCAGGCCGTCGATGACCACGC
Source organism: Gammaproteobacteria bacterium (assembly GCA_031396115.1). Lineage (GTDB taxonomy): Bacteria > Pseudomonadota > Gammaproteobacteria > Nevskiales > Nevskiaceae > JACPFV01. The sequence goes on along the minus strand of JANNKD010000151.1, from coordinate 5,947 downwards.
GGCTGGGCGCCTCGCGCATGTCGTCCGTGTTGGGCTTGAACGCCAGGCCCCACAGCGCGACGGTCCTGCCGGCCAGCCGGCCGCCGAAGTAGGCGCGGACCTTGTCGTAGAAGCGCTGCTTCTGGCGCTCGTTCAGCTCGTCCACCGAGCGCACCAGCGCCGGCTCGTAGCCGGCGCTGCCGGCGGTGTGGGCCAGCGCCTTGACGTCCTTGGGAAGGCACGAGCCGCCGTAGCCGCAGCCCGCGTAGATGAACTGGAAACCGATGCGCGAGTCCGAGCCGATGCCGATCCGCACCTGCTCGATGTCGGCGCCGACCTGCTCGGCGATGTTGGCAATCTCGTTCATCACGCTGATGCGCGTGGCCAGCATGGTGTTGGCGGCGTACTTGGTCAGCTCGGCCGAGCGTGCCTTCATCACCAGCAGCTTGTCGTGGTTGCGGTTGAACGGCGCGTACAGCTCGCGCAGCAATTTCATCGGCCGCGCGCTGTCGGCGCCGATGACGATGCGGTCCGGGCGCATGAAGTCGTCCACCGCCGCGCCTTCCTTCAGGAATTCCGGGTTGGAGACGACGTCGAAGTCGTGCCGGGCGCGGCGCTGGCGCAGCCCGGCGCGGATCTCGGCGCGCACGCGGTCGGCGGTGCCGACCGGCACCGTGGACTTGTCGACCACGACGCGATAGCCGTCGAGGTGGCGGCCGATGGCGCGGGCCACCTCCAGCACGGCGCCCAGGTCAGCCGCGCCGCCTTCGTCCTGCGGCGTGCCCACGGCAATGAAGATCAGCTGGCCGTGGGCGACGCCCTCGGCCGCGGAGGGGGTGAAGCTCAGCCGCCCGCCGCGGGCGTTGCGGCGCACCAGCTCGGCGAGGCCGGGCTCGTAGAACGGCAGCTTGCCGCGGCGCAGGGCGCGGACCTTGGCGCGGTCGGTGTCGACGCAGACCACCTGGTTGCCGCGATCGGCGAAGCAGGCCGCCGTGACCAGGCCGACGTAGCCGCTACCGAAGATCGTCAGGCGCACGGGTGTCCGCGGGCTGCGCCTTGCTCCGCCGAAGAACCCGCAGGACCAGCCAGGCCGCGAAGGAATAAATCAGGATCCCGACCGGGATCCCGGCAAAGAAGGTGACCTTGGCGGCGGTCATGCTCTCGCACAGGAACTCTCCCGGCGCGAGGCTCACCGAGCACGGCAGCATCATGTAGAGGACGTAGGCCTGCCAGTAAAGGACGTAGGACAGCGAGGGTGCGCCCTGCTCCGCCGCCACGTAGCCCAGGCCGAACAGGGCCAGGGTAACGACGGTGCCGATGGCAAGGGCCTGCAACCACAGCGGTTTCACGGTTGGTCCTTATTGATCTTGCTTGGTGCCGGCGGAGGGATTCGAACCCCCGACCCACGCATTACGAATGCGTTGCTCTACCAACTGAGCTACGCCGGCGGGGGCGCGAAGTATACTGACTCCATGATGCGTTTTGGGATGCGTTTCGGCTGGTTTCTGGCGGTGGCCCTGCTGCCGGCGGTGGCTGGAGCGCAAGCCTATCGCTGGGTGGACGACAAGGGCCAGGTGCACTACTCGCAGGTCCCGCCGCTGGGCAAGAACGCGCAGCCGGTCGCCCCGCCACCCCCACCCGCCGCGGCGCCGAACCAGGACGCGCTGAACCGCTCGATGGCCGAGGGCAAGGAAGGCGAGGCCGAGCGGCAGAAGGACACGGACCGCACGTTCCAGCAGCAGGCCAACGTCGACGCCCAATGCCGCCAGGCCCGCGAGAACCTCGCTTACATGGAGGCCAAGACGGCCCGCCGCCTTGGCACCACGGACGAAAAAGGCAACGTCTCACGCGTGACCGACGAGCAGTTCGAGAGCCGGCGCGCCGAGCTGCAACGCATCATCAGCGAGAGCTGCGGCTGACCGGGGCGCTTCCCGGCGCCCCCTGTTGCCTGGTCCAGGCCCGATAAAGGCGGCGGATTCCCCGGCCCAGCGGTCGCTGCGCATGCCGAAATCAGCCGGCCAAGGCGCTAAAGTTTCCCCTTGGGGCAATCCCGACTTCGAAAAGGGGAGCATGTGAAGCACAACAAGGGATTCACGCTGATCGAGTTGATGATCGTGGTGGCGATTGTGGGCATCCTGGCCGCCATCGCCTATCCGTCGTACAACAACTCGCTGATCAAGGGCTCGCGCGCGGCCGCCAAGTCGTACCTGCTCGAGGTGGCGCAGAAACAGCAGCAATTCCTGCTCGACAACCGCGCCTACGGCACCAAGGCCGAGCTCGAGGCCTCCGGCCTGGCCGCGCCGAAGGACTTCACCAACTTCTACACGCTGGCGGTCGCGCCGGACGCCGGCCCGCCGCCGAGCTTCACCGCCACGGCGACGCCGATCGCCGGCAAGCGCCAGAAGGACGATGGCTGGCTCGAGGTCAACAACACCGGCAGCAAGACCTCGGAGAAACCGGACAAGTGGTAGCCGCGATGCGGCGTCGCGCGGCGGGCTTCTCTCTGCTCGAGATGATGGCTGTGGTTTCCATCCTCGCCATCCTCACCGCCATTGCGATTCCGGGGTTCGGCTACCTGGCCGCCAGCACCAAGGTGAAGGGTGCATCGACGGAACTGTACCTGGCGATGATCCGCGCCCGGTCCGAGGCGGTGAAACGCAACCGCGCGGTGGCGGTGGTGGCCACGTCGGGCGACGAGGACAACTGGGCGGCAGGCTGGCGCGTCATCGCCGATGGCAACAACGACGGCGATTACGGCGACACGCCTGATCCTGACCGCATCGTCTATGAGCAGGGTCCGCTGCAGCGGGTGACGATCACCATGGCGGAAGACAACGTCGTATTCCGGCCGAACGGCCGCATTTCCGGCGCGACGGCGCCCGAGTTCTCCGTCACCGCCGAGGACCAGGACCGCAAGGTCGACCTGATGCGTTGCCTCCAGACCGACCTGACCGGCCGGCCCTACGTCAAGCCGGAGGCTTGCTGACATGGGCCCGCGCGCACCGCTGGCCGGCTTCACGCTGCTCGAGATCCTGATCACCCTGATCATCCTCGCCGTCGGCATGCTGGGCCTGGCCAACCTGCAGTCGAAGATTCACGTCACCGAGGTCGAGTCCTACCAGCGCGCGCACGCGGTGCTGCTGCTGCAGGACATGGTCGACCGCGTCAAGACCAACCGCGCCAACGCGGCGGATTATGCGAACGACGATCCGCTCGGCACGGAGACCGAGGAGGACTGCGCCGACTCCACCCTCGCGGCGATCAGCAACCCCGGCAAGCGGCTGGCGGCCTCGGACCGCTGCCTGTGGAGCTCGTCGTTGCTGGGCGCCTCCGAGCAGCGCAGCGGGGCCAGCTCGGGCGGCATGATCGGCGCGCGCGGCTGCATCGAGCAGGTCCAGGCGCCCGACGCGACCGCCGGCGTCTGCACGCCCGGCGTCTACCGCGTCACCGTGGCGTGGCAGGGCCTGCACAAGACCGTGTCCCCGGCGCTGGAGTGCGGCGAGGACGAATACGGCGACGACGCCCTGCGGCGGGTCATCTCGACCGAGCTCACCATCGGCCTGCCCCGGTGCACCTCGCCATGAAACAATTCCGCGGCTTCACCCTCATCGAATTCATGATCGCGATGACGCTGTCGCTGCTCGTGCTGGCGGCGCTGACGGCGACGTTCGTGGCCAACAGCCGCTCGCGCACCGAGATCGAAAAAGCCAACGAGCAGATCGAGAACGGCCGCTTCGCGCTGCAGATCCTGTCCGACGACCTGGAAATGGCGGGATTCCTGTCGCACCTGGACATCGACCTGGCGGTCGCTGCGGACACGCCGATGCCGATTCCGGGCGCCAAGCCGAACCCGTGCGCCGTCACGCTGGCCAGCCTGCGCGCGGCGCTGCCGATGCACCTGCAGGGCTACAACGACCTGTCGGCGCTGGACAGCGACCTCGACGACTGCCTGACGGACTTCAAGGCCGGCACCGACATCGTCGTGATCCGCCGTGTCGCCACCTGCGTCGGCGGCTCCGCCAATTGTGCGATGGTCGCCGGCGCGCCGTACTTCCAGGCCGCCTTGTGCGACACCCAGCTGGGCTCCCTGAACTACGCGGATTACTTCAGGCTCGAGACGACGGTCGCCAACCTGAACCGCACCAATCGCAACTGCACGACCACGGCCCAGCGGCGCCAGTTCCTGGTCCACATCTACTTCATCGCCAACAACGACCTGGCGGGCGACAACGTTCCAACGCTGAAGCGCGCCGAGCTCGGCGCGACCGGCGGCGCGATCGCGTTCACCATCGTGCCGCTGGCACACGGCATCGAGGACCTGCAGGTCGAGTACGGTATCGACACCACGGGCGATGGCGCGCCCGACGCCTTCACTTCCAGCGGCGACACCTACGACGCGCCCGGCGGCGGCGCCGGCCCGTTCGCGAATTGCGCGGCGCACGCGGCCGAGTGCATCGCCAACTGGCGCAATACCGTCGCCATTCGCATGAACCTGCTGGCGCGCAACACCAGCGTCACGCGCGACTACGTGGACAGCAAGGTCTACATCCTCGGGGCCAACGATGACGGCACCGAGCGCTGCGCCCGCGACACGGACGACGACGGCACCTGCGAGGCGTTCAACAACGGCTACAAGCGCCACGTCTACCAGACCTCGGTGCGGCTGAACAACCCGGCCGGGAGGCGCGAATCATGAGCGCGCAGCGCAGCCAGCGCGGCATGGCGCTCATTGTGGGCCTGATCCTGCTCGCGCTGATGACGCTGATGGCCATCACCGGTTTCAACATCGGCCGCACCAGCCTCGACATCGTCAGCAACATGCAGGCACGCCAGGAAGTCACCTCGGCGGCCAACAGCGCGATCCAGGAGGCGATCAGCACGACGCGCCTGTTCCAGGCGCCGGACTCGATCTTCCTGAACCCCTGCGGCAACGCCGCCAACACGCGCTGCTACGACACCAACGGCGACGGCACCGAGGACATCACCGTCACGCTGACGCCGACCCCGATCTGCATTTCGGCCCAGGTCGTGCCCAACGCGGCGCTCAACGTGGACGACGTCAACCAGGCCGGCTGCGCCACCGGCGTCGGCCAGACCTTCGGCATCGAAGGCACGGCCACGGGCAGCTCGCTGTGCGCCAACAGCGTCTGGGAGATCGTCGCGGTGGCGACCGACGTCATCACCGAAGCGTCGGTGGTCGTGACCCAGGGTGCGGCCGTGCGCGTTTCCACGGATGACATCGGCAACAACTGTCCATTGGTTTAGAGGCAATCCCCATGCGTAACCGCAAACTGTCGCGCTTCGCCACGTTGATGCTGACGTCCGGCCTGGTGTTCTCTTCGTTCCAGGCCAGCCCCGAGGACATCGACATCTTCGCGGTGGACGAGAGCAACATCGTCGCGCGCCCCAACGTGCTGTTCATTATCGACAACAGCGCCAACTGGTCGCGCTCCTCGCAGCAGTGGCCCGGGGGCGAGGACCAGGGCCAGTCCGAGGTCAGCGCGATCAAGACCGTCATCAACGAGCTCGACTCGAGCATCAACGTCGGCCTGATGGAGTTCATCACGGGCGGCAGCTCGGGCGATTCCGATTTCGCGATGATCCGTTACCACATCCGGCCGATGACGGACGCCAACAAGGCGACGCTGAGCGGCCACCTCGACACGATCTATAACAACATCAATTCGCCGGACGAGAAGCGCTCGTCGGGTATGCCGTACGCCAACCTGTTCTGGGACGTCTATAACTACCTCGGCGGGCTGAATACGGCAAACGCCGGCGCCGGCACGATCGACGCGAAATCGGACGACGACGCCTACAGCACCAAGCACTCCGCATTCAACTCGCCGCTGACCTCCGCCGACACCTGCACGCGCACGGTGGTGGTCTTCATCGGCAACAACGTGTCGTCCGGCCCCACCTCGGACTCGGCCGCCAACGTCGCCGCGCTGAAGGCGCTCGCCGGCGG
>JANNKD010000149.1:0-11272 GCA_031396115.1 Gammaproteobacteria bacterium | reverse complement strand
GCGCCCCCACCGCAGGGTGCAGCAGCGTGCCCCAGTGCAGCAGGGCGGCGGCGGCCGCGACGGTCAGGGCCAGGGCGACAGCGTAGGTGGCGATACGGCGGGGCATCGGCGGGAGGGCAGGAGTGAAACGGCGCGAAGTGTAGCAAGCGGGGCACGGGCGCTCCCCGCGGCTTATGCAAATAGAGGCATAACGGGTGCGTTATTTATTATTTTACGGGAATAACGCCGGCCCTTACGCTGCGCAGCGTTCGTTCACCAAATAAGGCAAGAACATGCAGGGGACTTGCTGGGCCGCGCTGGCCGCCATGCTGCTGCCGGCCGCCGCCGTCGCCGCCGCACCGACCCAGGACGAGCTCGACGAGAGGCTCAAGGTCATCGAGCGCAAGCTCGAGCTCGAGGCCGAAGACCGGGCCGCGAAGGAGCAGACGACGCCCACGGTCAGTGCCGGCGAAAAGGGCTTCGGCTTCAAGAGCGCTGACGGCAGCTTCGAGTTCAAGCTGCGCGCCTTGCTGCAGACTGATGGCCGCTTCTTTGCCGACGACGAGCAGACGCTCAACGACACCTTCCTGCTGCGGCGCCTCGAGCCGAGTTTCGAGTTCGGCCTCGGCACGTTGGCCTACTTCAAGCTGCAACCTCAATTCGCCGGCGACACCGTCACCACCTCGGATCTCTACGGCGAGTTGCGGTTCCACCCTGCGGTGACGCTGCGCTTCGGCAAGTTCAAGACGCCGCTGGGCCTGGAGTACCTGCAGAGCACGGTGGCGACGACGCTGGTGGAGCGCGGCTTCCCGACCGAAGCGGGCGCCGGCCGCGACTTTGGCCTGCAACTGACCGGCGAGGTGCTGGCCGGGACGGCCACGTACGCGATCGCCTGGACCAACGGTGCGCCCGACGGGCGCGATGCCGCGGCCAGCGACACCGACAATCACAAAGAAGTGTCCGCGCGTCTGTTCGCCGAGCCGTTCAAGAACGAGCCGGGATTCTTCCGCGGCCTGGGCTTCGGTATCGCCAGGACCCAGGGCACCAAGCTCGGCGCGCCGACGGCCGCGACCTTCAACAACACGCTGCCGCGCTACCGCTCGCCCGGGCAGAACCCGATCTTCACTTACGCGATCCCGGCGACGGGCCCGACGCTGGCGAACACCGTGATCGCCGCGGGCGAGCACACGCGCCTGAGCCCGCAGGTGTACTTCTATCGCGGCGGGTTCGGACTGCTCGCCGAGCACATGAGCTCCGAGCAGGAAGTTTCGTTCAACGGCGTCGCGGCCACCTTTGAGCACACGGCGTGGCAGGTCCAGGCGAGCTACCTGCTGACCGGCGAGGACGCGTACTACAAAGGCTTCAAGCCGAACGCGCCGTATGCCGCCGGTGCGCCCGGCTGGGGCGCGTTCGAGGTCGCAATGCGCCACGGCCTGCTCGACATCGACGACGACGTGTTCCCGACCTACGCCAGTGCGGCGGCGTCGGTCAGCGAGGCCAGCAGCAACGGCGTGTCGCTCAACTGGTACCTGAACTCCAACGCGCGTATCTCGCTCGACTACGAGGCCACGGCGTTCGAAGGTGGGGCGCCCGCCGGCGCCGACCGCGCGGACGAAAAGGCGCTGCTGACGCGCCTGCAGTTGTCCTTCTGAAACGGTCGCCGCGACCCATGAGGCATCTTCTCGCCTGCGCGCTGCTTTCGCTCTCTGCCGCTTGCCAGGCCGAAACCTACGAGCTGTTGAACGTTTCGTACGACCCGACGCGCGAGCTGTACAAGGACGTCAACGCAGCCTTCGCCACGCAGTGGAAGGCGCAGACCGGCCAGGACGTCGAGATCAAGCAATCGCATGGCGGCTCAGGCAAGCAGGCGCGCTCGGTGATCGACGGCCTCAAGGCCGACGTCGTGACACTGGCGCTTGCCGGCGACATCGACGCGATCGCCGGGAGGTCGCACGCGATCGCCCGCGGCTGGCAGAAGCGTCTGCCGCACAACTCGTCGCCGTACACCTCGACCATCGTGTTCCTGGTGCGCAAGGGCAACCCCAGAGGCATCAAGGACTGGAACGATCTGGTGCGGCCGGGTGTGGCGGTCATCACGCCGAACCCCAAGACCAGCGGGGGCGCGCGGTGGAATTACCTCGCGGCCTACGCGTACGCGCTGAAGGCCAACGGCAACGACGATGCCAAGGCGCGGGCCTTCATCAAGGTGCTGTACCGCAATGCGCCGGTGCTCGACACCGGCGCGCGCGGCTCGACCACCACGTTCGTGCAGCGCGGCATCGGCGACGTGCTGATCGCCTGGGAGAACGAGGCGTTCCTGTCGCTCGAGGAATTCGGCGCCGGCAAGTTCGAGATGGTGGCGCCGTCGCTGTCCATCCTGGCCGAGCCGCCGGTGACGATCGTCGACGAGGTGGTCGACCGCAAGGGCACGCGCAAGGTTGCCGAGGCCTACCTGCAGTTCCTCTACACCGATGCCGCTCAGGAGCTGATTGCGAAGCACCACTACCGGCCGAGCAACCCGGCCATTGCCGCGAAGCACGCGGCGAAGTTTCCGCAGCTGGCCCTCGTCACCATCGCCGACTTCGGCGGCTGGGCCAAGGCGCAGCCCACGCACTTCGGCGAGGGCGGCGTGTTCGACCAGATCTATGCGCGCTAGTCCCATCCCAGGCTTCGGGCTCACGCTCGGCTACACGCTGGCGTATCTGTCCCTGATCGTGCTCATCCCGCTGGCCGGCGTGTTCGTCAAGGCCGCGGGGCTCGGCGTGGATGGCTTGTGGCAGGCGCTGTCCTCGCCGCGCGTGCTGGCGGCGCTGAAGCTGTCGTTCGGCACCGCGCTCGCCGCCGCGGCGCTCAACGCGGTGTTCGGGCTGCTGGTGGCGTGGGTGTTCGTGCGCTACGAGTTCTTCGGCAAGCGTTTCTTCGACGCCATGATCGACCTGCCGTTCGCGCTGCCGACGGCCGTGGCGGGCATCGCGCTGACCGCGTTGTACGCGGGCAACGGCTGGGTGGGGCAGTTCCTCGAGCCGCACGGCATCAAGATCGCATACGCTCCGGCCGGCATCGTCGTCGCGCTGACCTTTATCGGCCTGCCGTTCGTGGTGCGCACGGTCGAGCCGGTGCTGCGCGATGCCGAAAAAGAGCTCGAGGAGGCCGCAGCCTCGCTCGGCGCGAGCCGCTGGCAGACGGTGACGCGCGTGATCCTGCCGGCGGTGCTGCCGGCGCTGATCACCGGTTTCGCGCTGGCCTTCGCGCGCGGCGTCGGCGAGTACGGCTCGGTGATCTTCATCTCCGCCAACATCCCGCAGGTCTCCGAGATCGCGCCGCTGCTGATCATCATCAGGCTCGAGGAATTCGACTACGCCGGCGCGACCGCGATCGCCGCGGCGATGCTGGTGCTGTCGTTCGCGCTGCTGCTGCTGATCAACACCTTGCAGGCGCGCGTGCGCCGCAGCGCGGCTCCCGCCACGCCGCCGCTGGATACGGCCCATCCGATCCTGCAGGGGAGCCGCGGATGACCGAGAGAATCGACCACTCGCTGCTCGACCCGCCCAAGCTGCCGTTCGAGCCGCTGATCGAGCGCAATGCCGTCATCACCGAGCAGCCGTGGGTACGCTGGCTGCTGACCGGCTCCGCGCTGCTGTTCCTGGCCGGCTTCCTGTTCCTGCCGCTGATCGCCGTGTTCACTGAGGCGCTGCGCCAGGGCGTCGGCACGTACTTCGAGTCGTTGCGCGACCCCGACGCGCTGGCCGCAATCCGGCTGACGCTGCTGACCGCCGCCATCGCCGTGCCGCTGAACCTGGTGTTCGGCGTCGCCGCGGCCTGGGCCATCGCCAAGTTCGAGTTCCGCGGCAAGGCCCTCCTGACCACGCTGATCGACCTGCCATTCGCGGTGTCGCCGGTCGTGTCGGGCCTGATCTACGTGCTGATCTTCGGCGCGCAGGGCTGGGCCGGACCGTGGCTGGCCGAACACGACCTGCAGGTGATTTTCGCCGTGCCGGGCATCGTGCTGGCCACGGTGTTCGTGACCTTCCCGTTCGTCGCGCGCGAGCTGATCCCGCTGATGCAGGCCCAGGGCACGGAGCACGAGGAGGCGGCGCTGTCGCTCGGCGCCACCGGCTTCCAGGCGTTCTGGCACGTGACGCTGCCCAACATCAAGTGGGCCCTGCTGTACGGCGTGCTGCTGTGCAACGCGCGCGCGATGGGCGAGTTCGGCGCCGTGTCGGTGGTCTCGGGCCACATCCGCGGCGAGACCAACACCATGCCGCTGCACGTCGAGATCCTCTACAACGAGTACAACTTCGCCGCCGCGTTCGCGGTGGCGTCGCTGCTGGCGGGCCTTGCGCTGGTCACGCTGGCGCTGAAGGCCTTCCTCGAGCATCGCCACGCCGGCGCGCTGTCGGCGTCACACCGGCATTAGGACAGACCATGGACCTGCAGATCCGCAACGTGCACAAGAGCTTCTCGGGCTTCCCGGCCCTGGTGGACGTCAACCTGGAGATCCGCTCCGGCGAACTGGTGGCGCTGCTGGGCCCTTCGGGCTCGGGCAAGACCACACTGCTGCGCGTGCTGGCCGGACTGGAGTTCCCGGACTACGGGCAGATCCTGTTCGGCGGCGAAAACCTGGCGGGCAAGCCGGTCAGGGAACGCAAAGTCGGCTTCGTGTTCCAGCATTACGCCTTGTTCAAGCACATGACGGTGCTGGAAAACGTCGCCTTCGGCCTGACCGTGCGCGCGCGGCGCGAGCGGCCGTCCAGGGATGACATCCGGCGGCGCGCCGGCGAGTTGCTGGACCTGGTCCAGCTCGGCGGCCTGGCCAGCCGCTTTCCCCACCAGCTCTCGGGCGGGCAGAAGCAGCGCGTGGCGCTGGCCCGCGCGCTGGCGATCGACCCGAGCGTGCTGCTGCTCGACGAGCCGTTCGGCGCGCTCGACGCCAAGGTGCGCAAGGACCTGCGGCGCTGGCTGCGCGAACTGCACCTGAAGACCGGCTACACCACCGTGTTCGTCACGCACGACCAGGAGGAAGCGCTGGAACTGGCCGACCGCGTCGTGATCATGAACCGGGGCCGCGTCGAGCAGGTCGGCACCACCGACGAGGTCTACGACCATCCGGCCACGCCGTTTGTGTTCGATTTCCTCGGCACCCCCAACGTGTTCGCCGCCCGCATCGATGGCCGCAAGGTCACCCTCGATGGCGACAGCCAGCCGATCGAGACCCACAGCATCCATCCGTCCGGGCCGGTGGACGTCTACGTCCGGCCGGCCGACCTGCAGATCGTGGTTTCCGAACGGCTCGGAATTCCGGCGACCATCGTCGACGTGCAGCGCGCCGGCGCGGTGATCCGGATCGTGGCGCGGATCGACACCAGCGGCGAGCCGATCGAGATCGAGCTGCCACACGCCAGCGCGGAGGCGGACCGCTACGCGCCCCGGCAGCGCATCCGCGTGCGGCCACGGAGTTTCTCGGTGTTCCCGCGCGGCGGTGCGCCGCGACGGTCCGCGCTCGAGGATGTGCCCGGGCACGCCTCGGCGGACGTGCGCAGCCGCGCCTAGCGCTTGGCCGCGAGCCGGCGGTACTGCGCCATGTGGCGCAGCGCGTCCTTGGGCCGCTTGAACCGTTCGTAAAGCAGGGCGAGGTTGTAGTGCGCGTCGATCAGCATCGGGTCGGCGCGCAGCGCCAGCTTGTAAGCCTCGAGCGCGTCGCTGCGGCGGTTGAGGTCTTCGAGCAGCACGGCGAGGTTGTACAACAAGGTGGGATCGGCGCCGCACGCGGCGAGCGCGTCGCGATAGGCGCGCTCGGCGCGCGGCAGCCTGCCGGTCTCGTGCAGCAGCCGCCCGAGGTTGATGCGCGCGTCGAGCCGCGCCGGCTCGGCGTCGATGGCCTTCTCGTAGGCGCGGATCGCGCCCTCCACGTCGTCACCCTCCATCGCAACGGCCTGCTCATACCAGTTGGTTTGCGCGGCAGGGCGGGGCGGCTGCGGCCGCTCGACGATAGACAGCGCGCCGGACTCCGGATTGCCCTCGAACGCCAGCAGGTACTGGCCGGTGTCCACGCGCCGCTGCGCGACGCCGTCGCGCACCACGACCTGGTCGCCGACGGCGCCGATCGACAGGCCCGACAGCGGCATCTCGGCCGGCAACTGGCGGCGCAGCTCGCGCAACGAGCGGGTGATGCGCTTGGCCGGCACCTTGGCCGCGGCCAGCGCCTGCGCGGTGCGCAGCACGATCAGGTCCTGGAACGAGAACCGCCAAGCGTTGCGCGGCCCGCGCGCCGGCGCAACGAACCCAGCCTTGATCAGCGCGCGGATGGTGCTGCGCGGCAGGCGCAGCAGCTTTTCGACGTCGGCGACGCCATAGGAATGCATCGGGGCATTGTAGGAGCGCCTCTCAGGCGCGACCAGTTGCGCGGCTGCGGTCGCGCCTAAGAGGCGCTCCTACAGTCAGGTGCCCTTCTTCTTCCGCCGCGAGGACAACTCGGTGACTTCCGCCCGCTTGGCCGGCTTGCGCTCGCCGGTGCGCTCGAGGCTGGCGCGCAGCGCTTCCATGAGGTCCACGACCTTGGCTTCGCCCGCCGGCGCGTCGGACAGCGTGATCTCCTGGCCCTCGACCTTCTTCTCGATGGCCTTTTCGATGCGCAGCCGCACTTCGTCCTTGTAATCCGCCGGGTTGAACTTCTCGCTCGACTGCTGATCGATCAGTTTGTGGGCGAGCTTGAGCTCGGTTTCCTTGACCTCGATCTTCGGGATGTCGATCTCGTTGATCGAGCGCACTTCGTCGGAGTACAGCAGTTGCTGCATGACCAGGCCGTTGGCCACCGGCCGGATCATCACGATGTACGACTTGCCGCGCGCGGCCCAGTGGCCGATGGCGCAGCGTTCGGACTGGAGCAGCGCCTTGGCCAGCAGCGCGTAGGGTTTGGCGCCGCCCTTGTCGGGACCGATGTAGTAGGCCTTGTCGAAGTAAACCGGATCGATCGCGGCCAGCGGCACGAACTCGACGATCTCCGCCATGTGCGTGCCGGCCTCTTCCATCGCCTTGAGTTCTTCCGGCGAGAACATCACGTACTGGTCCTTGGCGAACTCGTAGCCCTTGACCATCTGGTCGCGTCCGACCGGCACGTCTTCCTTGACGCAGAAGTACTGCTGGCGCAGTCGCGAGCCGCAGTCCTTGTGCAAAAGGTTGAAGGAAATCTGGCGGCTGGCCTCGGTGGCCGAATACAGCTTGACCGGAATCGAGACCAGCCCGAACGAGACGGTCAGCGAAGCAATTGAACGTGCGGCCATGGTGAGTCTCCGAATACGTGCCGGTCGCGCCTAAGAGGCGCTCCTACAAAATGCCTATATTTCAGTGCGTTACCGAGGCTTCATAGTGTAGAGCATGAAGTAATCACTGCACCACTCCAAGCCATTGTGCTCCGGATGGGGCGCGCACACAGCCGGTTGCGCCACAGTTACGTCAGGGCGGCTGCTTCAGCGCGCGCTCCAGGCTCTGCTTGAGCTTGAGCACGTCGCGCCAGCGGTCGCCGGCGGCGGCCAGGCGCTGGGGCGCGTTGGCGATGCGGAAGTCGAGCGGATGCGCCTTGGCCAGCTCGTCCCAGGTCAGCGGCATGGACACCGGCGCGCCGGGCGCGCCGCGCGGCGAGTAGGCCACGTTCAGCGTCTTGCCGCGCACGTTCATGTTGTGGTCCATGAAGATCTTGCCGGTGCGCTTGGGCACGGCCCAGTCCATGGTGATGTCCTTCGGATGCTGCCGCAGCAGGTGACGGCCCACCAGCTCCGACACGTGGCGCGCGGCGTCGAAGTCGATGCTGCGCTTGATCGGCACGAACACGTGCAGGCCGGTCTTGCCGGAGGTCTTCACGATCGGCTCGAGCTTCATCGTGTCCAGCAGCTCGCGCAGCCAGAACGCGACTGCCTTGCCTTTCTCGAACGCGGTGGTGTTCAGCTCCGGCTCGTCCCCCTTCTTTTCCTTGCCCGAATAAATGTACGGGTCGATGTCGAACACGACGTAGTCCGGGTAATTGAGGATCGAGCCTTCGAGCGATTGCGTGGACGCGGCGTAGTCGGTGGATGTCACCGGCGAGTCGGCGCCGACCCTGGCGCGTGAATGCCAGATGTGGAACTCGAGCGTGCCCGACTGCGCCAGCCACAGCAGCGTCGGCAGGTTGTTGCATTGCAGGTAGTTGTGCTTCTGGGACTTGCTGTCAGAGAACACCGTCACCGACTCGACGAACGCCGGGCGCTCCTGTTCCCAGTGTTTCTGGAAGAAGCGCTGCCCGCCGATGCCGTCCGGCATGCGGATCATGGTCAGCGGGCGATCGGTGAGGTGCGGAATGAGGTACGGCGACACCTGCGCGAAGTAGCGCAGCAGGTCGCGCTTGGTCACCGGCGCCTGCTTCAGCCCCTTGTCCTCCGGCCAGTACACGCGGTCGAGGTGCGTGAGCTTGATGGAGTGCGGCCCGCAGGCGAGGGTGAAGGTGTTCTTGGGCGAGTCGAGCTGGGTGAGGACCTCGTCGATTTCTTTCGCAGGAGCGCCTTTAGGCGCGACTGTCGCGCCTGAAGGCGCTCCTACAGTCGTGCGCGGGGCCGGCGGACGCTTCACGTCCTTCGCCTCGACATCGTCGCGCAGCCTCACAAACACCGGCGCCCTCAGGTGATCGTCCTCGGTCCAGCTTTGAAACTTAACCTCCACGACGAGTTCCGGCTCGACCCAGATCATCGGGCCCGGCACGTCAGGCTTGTCGGCGAACGGCATGGCCTTGCTCTCGCGCGCCTTCAGCAGCTCCAGCATCTTCGCCACGCCGCGGTCGTCGAAGCCCGAGCCGACGCCCGAGGCGAAGCGCAGCTTCTTGCCATCCCGGTATCCGACCAGGAGGGCGCCGAAGGCCTCGCGGGAGCCTTTGCCCTTCGTATATCCGCCAATCACGAATTCCGCGCTCTGCGTCGGCTTCACCTTGAGCCACGCGCCGGAACGGCGGCCGGTTTCGTAGCGGCTGTCTTTGCGCTTGGCGATGACGCCCTCGAAGCCGCTGGCCAGCGCGGCCTGGTGCAGCGCGACGCCGTCGTCCGCCGCGTGCACCAACTGCACCAGCGGCGAGGGCAGCAGGCATTGCGCCAGGTACCGGCGCCGGTCGCGGTAGAGCGCGCCGCGCAAATCGACGCCGGCGAAATGCAGCAGGTCAAAGCCGTAGAACACCGCCGGCACGGTCTGGTCGGCGGCCTTGAGTTCGCGCTCGGTCTTGAGCTGCACGCGGTTCTGCAGCGCGTTGAAGGAGGGCTTGCCCGACGCATCCATGGCGACAATCTCGCCGTCGAGCACGACGTCCTGCATGGATTGCTTGCCGAGCTCGGCAACCAGGCGCGGGAATGAGGGCGTGAGGTCGAGCCCGCGGCGCGAGCGCAGCGTCACGCCGTCGGCGCCGAAGTAAGCCAGCACGCGGTAGCCGTCGAGCTTGGGCTCCCAGCTCCAGTTGGCGTCAGTGAAGGCTTTGTCGCCGAGTTCGGCGTGCATCGGCTCGAGCCGGTCGGGCATCGGCACGACTTTACCCGTGGGCACCAGTTGCGTCGCCGGCAGGCGCTGCACCGGCACGCTCGTCATTTCCTCGACCGTGACCCCCGACAGCACCGAGCGGTTCAGCGCGGTCACGTCGGTTTGCGCAGCGAAGCGGTCCTTGTGCTTGATCAGCAGCCAGGTCTTGGGTTCCTTGGCCATGCGCACCAGCGCGAACGAGCCTTTGAGCTTCTCGCCGCGCAGCGTGATGCTGAGCTTGCCTTTCGCCAGGCCCTCGCGGACTTCCGCTTCCGCGCGCTTGCGATCGTGGTACCAGTGGCCGGTTTCGTCCGGCGTGTAGACGCCGCAGTCCCACACGATGACTTCGCCGGCGCCGTACTGCTTGGGCGGGATCACGCCCTCGAACGAGCCGTAGTCGTACGGATGGTCCTCGGTCATCACCGCCATGCGCTTGTCGCCGGGGTTCAGCGACGGGCCCTTTGGCACCGCCCACGACTTCAGCACGCCGTCGCACTCCAGGCGGAAGTCGTAATGCAGGCGCGAGGCGGCGTGCATCTGCACCAGGAACAGCAGCGGCCCCGCCTCGGGCGCGGCGACCTTGCCCTGCGGCTCCGGAGTGGAAGCGAAGCTCCGTTTGGCGGAGTATTCGCCGAGCTTGTTCTTGGCCATGGGTGAATCTTAAGCATGAGGCTATTCGCGGGCGCCAGCGGCTACTCCTTCAAGGAGTGGAAGGGCAGCTTCTATCCAGAGAAGATCAAGCCGGAAGACATGCTCGCGTTCTACGGCGAGCGCCTGCCGACGGTGGAGATCAACAACACCTTCTACCGCATGCCCAAGACCGAGGTGCTCGAGAACTGGGCGAAGCTGACGCCGGATGCGTTCCGTTTTGCCATCAAGGCCAGCCGGCGCATCACGCACTTCGCGCGGCTGAAGGCCGAGGAGGCCGGCGAGAACGTGGAGTTCCTGTACCAGCAGCTCGCCGCGCTCGGCGACAAGCGCGGGCCGGTGCTGTTCCAGTTGCCGCCGTTCCTGAAAAAAGACCTGCCGCGCCTGCAGGGATTTCTGGAGCTGCTGCCCGACGATCACCGCGCGGCGTTCGAGTTCCGCAACGACACCTGGTTCGACGACGAGGTCTATGCCGCGCTCGACGCCGCCGGCGCATCCCTCTGTTTTTCGGAGCGCGAGGACGGCTCGGCGCCGGCGCTGGTCGAGACCGCGGCTTGGGGCTACGTGCACCTGCGGCTCGAGAATTATTCAGACAATGACCTGAAGCAGTGGGCGCAGCGGCTGGGCAAGACCGGCTGGAAGGACATCTACGCCTACTTCATGCACGAGCCCACGGCTCCGGGCTACGCGCAGACCCTGATGCGCAGCGCGGGCTGAGCCGTGGACGATTCCGTCGCGGTCAAGTTCGCGGCCGGCGCCCAGCAGGTGTCGGGCGTGCTGACGATTCCCGACGGGGCGCGCGCGTGCTACGTCGTCGCTCATGGCGCGGGCGCCGGCATGCAGCACCCGTTCCTGCAAGCCGTGACGCTGGGCCTCGCGCAGCGCGGCATCGCCACGCTGCGCTACAACTTTCCCTACATGGAACGCGGCTCGAAAAGGCCGGACTCGCCGAAGGTGGCGCAGGCGGCGGTCCGCACCGCCGTCGCCGAAGCCGCCGGGCGGCTGCCGCGGCTGCCGCTGTTCGCGGGCGGCAAGTCGTTCGGCGGGCGCATGACCTCGCAGGCGCAAGCCGCGGCGCCGCTACCCGGGGTGCGCGGGCTCGCGTTCCTCGGCTATCCGC
>JANNKD010000127.1:0-8252 GCA_031396115.1 Gammaproteobacteria bacterium | reverse complement strand
CCGCCGGCGCCCGCCACGTTGCCGCCTACCTGAGCCTTGCCGAGGAGATCGACACGGCGCCGCTGATCGCCTTGCTGCGCCGGCACGGCTGCCGCGTGTACGTGCCCAGGCTCGCCGGCGGGCGCCTGCGCTTCGCGCCGCTGCGCGGCGCGTTGCGCGCGAACCGCTTCCACATCGCCGAGCCCGTGGGCGCCGGGCGGCCGCCGCGCCTGGATTTCATCGTGCTGCCGCTGGTGGCCTTCGACGGTTCCGGCCGGCGCCTGGGCATGGGCGGGGGCTACTACGACCGCTGGCTCGCGCGCGCGCGGCCGGGGCGCCGGCCGCTGCGCGTGGGCCTGGCCTTCGCGGCGCAGGAAGTGCCGGCGGTGCCGGCCGAGGCGCGCGACGCGCGGCTCGACGTGGTCGTCACCGAGCGCGGCTCGAGGAGATTCCGCTGATGCCCGGTCAAGCCAGGTTCTGGCTGATGAAATCCGAGCCCGACGCCTTCAGCATCGACGACCTCAAGCAGCGCGGCAGCGAGCCCTGGAGCGGCGTGCGCAACTACCAGGCGCGCAACTTCATGCGCGACCAGATGCAGCCGGGCGACCTGGCGTTGCTGTACCACTCGAGCTGCCCGCAGCCGGGCGTGTACGGAATCATGGAGATCGCCGGCCGCGCCTATCCCGATCCGACGCAGTTCGACCGCAAGAGCCCGTATTTCGACCCCGCGGCGACGCGCGAGCAGCCGCGCTGGCACCTGGTGGACGTGAAGTACAAGCGCCATTGCCAACGGCCGGTGTTGCTGACCGAGCTGCGCGCCAACCAGGCGCAGCTCCAGGGCTTCAAGCTGTTCACCGCCGTGCGCCTGTCGGTCATGCCGGTGGCGCCGGAGCACTGGCAGCGCATCCTCGCGCTCGAATGAATGTGTCATCCCGAGCGCAGCGAGGGATCTCGTCCGTAACGAGATCCCTCGTCGCTACGCTCCTCGGGATGACACCTGGCTGGTGCCCAGGAACAGGTCGTACGCCGGGTTGTCCGTTTCCAGCGAGTAGCCGTAGCCCAGCGCATCGAGCGTGCGCCGGCACTCGGCACGCTCGGCCTTCGGCACCTGCAGCCCGCACAGCACGCGCCCGTAGGCCGCGCCATGGTTGCGGTAGTGGAACAGCGAGATGTTCCAGCGGCCGTGCAGTGCGTTGAGGAAGTCCAGGCACGCGCCCGGGCGCTCCGGGAACTCGAAGCGCAGCAGCATCTCGTCAGCCAGGCCGGCGGCGCGGCCGCCGACCATGTAGCGCACGTGCACCTTGGCCATCTCGTTGCCGGTCATGTCGACCACCGGATACCCCTGGCGGCGCAACCGCCGCACGATGGCCGGCCGCTCGCGCTCGCCGTGCTCGCCCAGTTTCAGGCCCACGAAAATGTGCGCCTCGCGCGTCGAGGAAAAGCGATAGTTGAACTCGGTGACCACGCGCCGGCCGAGGCTGCCAAGGAAGCGCTTGAAGCTGCCCGGCTTCTCGGCAATGGTCACGGCGAGCAGCGTCTCGTGCGCGTCGCCGATCTCGGCGCGCTCGGCGATGTGCCGCAGCCGGTCGAAGTTCACGTTGGCGCCCGAAGCGATCGCGGCGAGGTGCTTGCCGGTCACGCGCTTCTCGTGCACCCAGCGCTTGAGGCCGGCCACGGCCAGCGCGCCGGCCGGTTCGAGCAGCGCGCGGTTCTCGTAGAACACATCGCGGATCGCGGCGCAGATCTCGTCGGAGGAGACGGTCACCATCTCGTCCACCAGGTGGCGTGCGACGCGGAACGGCTCCTTGCCGGCCTGGCGGACGGCCACGCCGTCGGCGAACAGCCCGACCTGCGGCAGCACCACGCGGCGGCCGGCCTTCAACGCGGCGGTCATGCAGGCCGCGTCGTCCGGCTCCACGCCGATCACGCGCACCGACGGGCGCACCGCCTTGATGTAGGCGGCAACGCCGGCGATCAGGCCGCCGCCGCCCACCGGCACGAACACGGCGTCGAGGCCGCCGACGGCCTGGTCGAGGATCTCGCGGCCGATGGTGCCCTGCCCGGCGATGACGTCCGGATCGTCGTACGGGTGCACCAGCGTCAGGCCCCGGTCGCGCGCGAGCCGCTTCGCGTGCGCGGCGGATTCGTCGTACGTGTCGCCGTCGAGCACGACTTTGCCGCCGAGCGCGCGCACCGCGTCCACCTTGATGGTCGGCGTGGTGCCCGGCATGACGATGGTCGCCGTCAGCCCGAGCCGGCGCGCCGCCAGCGCCACGCCCTGCGCGTGGTTGCCGGCCGAGGCGGTGACCACGCCGGCCGCGCGCTGCGGCGGCGTCAGCCGCGCCATCTTGTTGTAGGCGCCGCGCAGCTTGAACGAGAACACCGGCTGCAGGTCCTCGCGCTTGATGTGCACGGGGTTGCCCAGGCGCGCCGACAGCTTGGCCGCCGGCTCGAGCGGCGTCACCGACGCGACGTCGTACACCGTGGCCCGCTCGATGCGGCCGCGGTAGTTCGCCAGCAGGGATTGCACGGCCGCGAGGCGGTCTCGCCGGGGCGGTTTTTTCACGGAAGGGTCATGTCGGGGTGGGCTGCGTCCCGTATTATAGGCGCCCGTTGCTTTTTCCCCTCCCCGAACCGGATGACATGTCGGAGCTGATTGCTTTCATCGGCGGCGGCCAGATGGCCGGCAGCCTGATCGGCGGCCTGCTGGCCGCGGGTCACCCGGCCGCGCGCCTGCGCGTGGCCGAGCCCGACGCTGCGCGCGCCGCGGCGCTGCGCCGCGAATTCAAGGTCGAGGTCTGCGAGCGCGCCGCTGAGCTGCCCGCCGCCGACGCGCTGGTGCTGGCGGTCAAGCCGCAGGTCATGCGCGAGGCGCTCGCCGGGCTCGCGCCGCCCGCCTCGACCACTGTCGTCTCGATCGCCGCCGGTGTACGCGTTGCCACCCTGCGCCACTGGGTCGGGCCGCACGCACCGATCGTGCGCGCGATGCCCAATACCCCTGCGCTACTGCGCGCCGGTGTCGCGGGACTGTTCGCTGCGTCCGGCACGCCCGCCAGGGCGCGCGAGCTGGCCGGGCGGATCCTGGGCGCGGTCGGCGCGACCTGCTGGGTCGAGGACGAAGCGCAGCTCGACGCCGTCACCGCGCTGTCCGGCTCCGGGCCGGCGTATTTCTTCCTCGTCGCCGAGGCGCTGCGGGAGGCCGGCACCGCGCTGGGGCTCGACGCCCGCACCGCCGGCCTGCTGGCGCAAAAGACGCTGGCCGGCGCCGGCCGCATGGCCGATGCCTCCGCCAAGGACGTCACCGAGCTGCGCGCCGACGTCACGTCGAAGGGCGGCACCACCGAGGCGGCCCTCGCGCACCTGGAGCGGGGCGGCATCCGTGAATTGTTCGCCGGCGCGCTGAAGGCCGCCGCCGAGCGCGGCCGCCAGCTCGGCGACACGCTGGCCAAATAGGGACGACGATGGGCGCCAACACCAGCAATGCGCTGTTCTACCTCGTCAGCACGCTGTTCGAGGTCTACATGTGGATCATCATGCTGCGCATCCTGCTGCAGATGGTGCGCGCGGATTTCTACAACCCGATCTCGCAGCTGATCTGGCAGTTCACGCAGCCGCTGCTGCGGCCGGTCCAGTCGCTGCTGCCGAAGGTCCGGCAGTGGGACCTCGCGGCGATCGCGCTGCTGGTGGTGGTGGCGCTGGCCTACATCAACGCCATCGCGGCGATCACCGGCTATGGCGACCGTTACGGCGGCCTCGACAGCCTGTTGCCGGCGTTCTGGAAGCTGATCACGATGGCGCTGAACCTGTACACGTTCTCGCTCGTGATCCAGGCCGTCCTGTCGTGGGTCGGGCCCGGCGTGAACAACCCGGCTGGCAGCATCCTGTGGAGCATCAACGAGCCGCTGCTGCGGCCGGTGCGGCGCGTGATCCCGCCGTTCTCGGGCCTCGACCTGTCGCCGCTGGTCGTGATCGTGCTGCTGCAGACCGTGAACCTGATGCTGCCGCTGCCGGGAATCTTCCGCTAGTGGCGCATCCGGCGGACTCGGTCGGTATCGTCACCCCACGCAAGATCCCGATCGAGCGCCCGCTCGCGCTCGACTGCGGCAAGACGCTGCCGCGCCACGACCTCATGGTCGAGACCTACGGCGCGCTCAACGCCGCGCGCAGCAACGCCATCCTGGTCTGCCACGCGCTGTCCGGCGACCACCACGCCGCCGGCTACCACGGCACCGACGACCCCAAGCCCGGCTGGTGGGAGACCTGCATCGGCCCCGGCAAGCCGATCGACACCAACCGCTTCCACGTCGTCGCAATGAACAACCTCGGCGGTTGCCGCGGCTCGACCGGCCCGAACACGCTCAACCCGGACACGGACAAGCCCTGGGGCCCTGACTTCCCCATCGTCACGGTGCGCGACTGGGTGCGCTCGCAGGCCATGCTGGCCGACGCGCTCGGCATCCCCGCGTGGGCCGCCGTCATCGGCGGCAGCCTCGGCGGCTTCCAGGTCATGCAGTGGGCGATCGACTTCCCTGAGCGCATCCGCCACGCCGTCGTGATCGCCGCGGCGCCGAAGCTGTCGGCCCAGAACATCGCGTTCAACGAGATCGCGCGCCAGGCCATCCTGTCGGACCCCGATTTCCACGGCGGGCATTTCTACGAGCGCAACGTCGTGCCGTCGCGCGGCCTCAAGCTGGCGCGCATGCTCGGGCACATCACCTACCTGTCCGACGCGGCCATGCGCGAGAAGTTCGGCAGCATGCTGAAGTCCGGCGCCATGGGCTTCAATTACGACGTCGAGTTCGAGGTCGAGAGCTACCTGCGCTACCAGGGCCAGTCGTTCGTCGACCGCTTCGACGCCAACACCTACCTGCTGATGACCAAGGCGCTGGACTACTTCGACCCGGCGCGGGACTTCGGCAACGATCTCGCCGGCGCGTTCCGCCGCGCCACCGCGAAATTCCTGGTCGTCGCCTTTTCGAGCGACTGGCGCTTCGCGCCGGGCCGCTCGCGCGAGATCGTGCGCGCGCTGGTCGAGGCCGGGCGCGACGTCAGCTACGCGCTGATCGACTCGCAGCTCGGCCACGACGATTTCCTGATGCCGCTGCCGGAATACACCCGTGCGCTGTCCACCTACCTCGGCCGCGCAGCGACGGAGGCGGGAACGTGAGCGGCCCTTCCAATGACCGCCCCAACGGCCTCCGTCCCGACCTCGCGCTGATCACCGAGTGGATCGAGCCCGGCGCGCGCATCCTCGACCTCGGCTGCGGTGACGGCGCGCTGCTCGCGCACCTGGCCAGGACCCGCGACGTGCGCGGCTACGGCCTCGAGATCGATCCGGGCAACATTGCCCGCTGCCTCGCCGCCGGCGTCAACGTCATCGAGGCCGACGTGGACGACGGCCTGAAGGACTTCGCCGACGGCAGTTTCGACTACGTGGTGATGTCCGGCGCGCTGCAGGCGATGCAGCACCCGGATCGCGCGGTGGCGGAGATCCTGCGCGTCGGCCGCACCGGCATCGTCACCTTCCCGAATTTCGGCCACTGGCGCGTGCGCCTGGCGCTGGCGCTCGGCCGCATGCCGGCCACGCGGGCGCTGCCGGACACCTGGTACGGCACCGCCAACATCCACCTGTGCACGGTGGCGGATTTCGAGGACCTGTGCCGCAGCCGCGACTGGCGCGTGCGGCGGCGCAGCCTGATGGATCACTCGCGCCGCGACGGCGGCGCGCTGCGCCTGATGCCCAACCTGCTGGCCGAGGTCGCGCTGTACATGCTCGAGGCGCCGCGGCGCTGACCGGAAAAAAGAAGGGGCCTTGCGGCCCCTTCCTGTGCTTCGCTGAAAGCGCGGCTCAGAGCCCGAACGAGAATCCCAGGCGGGCGCTGTAGCTGGTGACGTCGCCGACCTGCGTGAACTGCGGCGTGAACTCGAACAGCCCCAGTCCCAGGCGGAAACCCAGGAACAGCTTGGTCTCCTTGACCTCGGCCTTGTCCAGGCCGAACGCCGGATCGGGATCGGCCGCGCCGTTGACATAGCCGACGCCGGCATACGGCGTGAACACCGCGAAGCCCTTGGACACGGACACGTCGACCGAGGTCGAGTCGAGGTCGAAGTCGTCGATGCCGCTGGCCACCACGTGCGAGACGCGCAGCGCCACCGCCGGCATCGCGGTCGAGCCCGGCAGGAAGGCGTAGCGGATCTCGCCGCCGAAGACATCCACGTTGGTGCCCGGCGCCGTGGTGTAGAACGCGCCGAGGTCGATGTCGAACGGCAGGCCCTTGGTCACCTGCAGGCCGACCAGGCCGATGGCGGAAAAGTCGCTGCCGGTCACGGTTTCCCACTCCTCGTCCACCGGCACGTAGGTCGCCACCAGGCCGACGCCGAAACCGGCGATGCCGGTGGCCTCGGCGGGACCCATGGCCTTGTAGTCGATCGCCGAGACCAGGTCTTCGGCGACGGTGTCGAACGCGGCCTGGCAGCCGGCGCACTCGATGTCGACGTCCTTGGCCATCGCCGGCGAGGCGGCGCACAGCAGCAGCACTGCAACCATCTGATTACGCATGACATCTCCTGACGGGGAATCCCGTAACGGTAGTTTAGCTGCGCCAGTGGTGGCGGATGAATCCGCTGACCGTAGCTTCGAGGTCCCCC
This sequence comes from Gammaproteobacteria bacterium, assembly GCA_031396115.1. Lineage (GTDB taxonomy): Bacteria > Pseudomonadota > Gammaproteobacteria > Nevskiales > Nevskiaceae > JACPFV01. The sequence goes on along the minus strand of JANNKD010000127.1, from coordinate 1,625 downwards.
AAACGGCCATGGAAGAAGTGGCCGGCGCCGTCCAGCGTCGCCAGCTCCGGCGGCGGCGCGTAGCGCGCGAGCACCGCGCGCGTGGCCTCGTAGTCCACCACTTCGTCGTCGCGACCGTGCACCACCAGCCACGGCGCGTCGGGCCGCGGCGGCAGCGGCTCGCTCTCGAAGTACTTGAACGGCGGCGCGATGCTGACCTGGAGCGCCGGCCTGGCGCGCGCGGCCGCCTTGAGGCTGACGAACGCGCCGAACGAAAACCCGGCGAGCAGCAACGCGGCGCCCGGCGCACGCTGGCGCAGCCAGGCCGCCACCGCGAGCGTGTCGTCGGTCTCGCCGCGCCCCTCGTCGTGCGCGCCTTCGCTGCGGCCCACGCCGCGGAAATTGAAGCGCGCCGCGGCCAGCCCGGCTTTCAGCGCGCACGCCGCCAGCGTGTAGGCGACCTTGTTGGTGAGCGCGCCGCCGTGCAGCGGGTGGGGGTGGCAGATCACCGCGATGCCGGCGGGCGGAGCGTCGGGCATCGCGACCAGCGCCTCGATGCGCCCGGCCGCGCCCGCCAGCAGCACGGGTTCGGCCGTGCCGGGAGCCGGCAGGCCGGTCAGAGATCGCCCCAGCGTTTCTTCGGCCACATCCAGCGCAGCACCAGCGCCAGCAGCACGCCGAAGACAACCAGGCCGCCGCCGATCAGCAGCGTCTGCTGCTGGGCGCGCGCCGCGCTGTACTGCTCCTTCACCGCAGCGCCCTGCGCTTCCTTTTCCTTGAGCTGCGCGCGCAGTTGCTCGGTCTCGGCGACCAGCTCGCGCGACGCTATCGGCTCGCCGCCCGAGAAGCGCGCGAAATCGGCGAGCAGCCGGTCGTGCTCTTCCTTGAGCTTCTTCAGCGCGGCCTGCGCCGCGGCCAGGTCCTTCTCCGCGCGGTCGACGCGCGTGCGCGCGATCGGCTGGGCCTGGAGGTACTTCTCCAGGATCCAGGCCTCGCGGCCGTCGGCCGTGCGCACGCGCGCGTAACCGGTGGACCGGCGCTCGATCACCACTACGCGCGCCCCGCTGGTCAGCACGCCGCGCGTCGGTCCTTCGCCGTTCGCCCCGTCGCGCAGCGCGATGGTGAGCTCGTCGATGACGTAACGGACCGTGTCCTGCGCGAGCGCCGGGACGCTGCAAGCCAGCAGCAACAACAAGCACGCAATGCGACGCACGAACGCTCCAACTGCCTGTGCCCAAAGGGATTGCAGTCTAGCAAGGCAGGGCCGTATAGTTCCGTTCGTCGCCGCAGAGCGACGCAACAAGCATCGGGGGAGCGCTCGCGCTCCCCTTGTCATTTGGGGGTCGCACGAAGTGAGCAGATTCCGCGAAGCCATTCGCGCGCGGGTGCCCGGGCTGTTCGGCATCGACCTGCGCACGCTCGCGCTGTTCCGCGTGATGCTCGCCGGCGTCACGGCCTTCGACCTGCTGCGCCGCCTCGCCGACGTGCGCACTTTCTACACCGACTTCGGCGTGATGCCACGCGCATGGCTCGCCCAGGCCGGCGACACCTGGCGCCTGTCGCTGCACCTGGCCAACGGCGAGACCTGGTTCCAGGCCGTGGTGATCGCCGCGCAGGCGCTGCTCGCGCTGATGGTGCTGGCCGGC
>JANNKD010000012.1:0-4035 GCA_031396115.1 Gammaproteobacteria bacterium | reverse complement strand
CCAGCCCGCGCGCGACCTCGCGGCCTTCCGGATCGAGACACAGCACCAGGTCGCCGCGGCCGAACTCGCCTTCGACCTGCTTCACACCGACCGGCAACAGGCTCTTGCCCTTGTCGCGCAGCACCTGCACCGCGCCGGCGTCGAGGTGCAGCTTGCCCCGCACCTGCAGCTGCCCGGCGATCCAGCGCTTGCGCGCCGCCATGACGCCCTGGGCGGGCTTGAGCAGCGTGCCGATCACTTCACCCTGCGCGAGCTTCGCCAGCACCGCCGCCGAGCGGCCGTGAGCAATCAGCGTGGCCGCCCCCGAGCGCGCGGCCCAGCGCGCCGCCAGCAGCTTGGTGCGCATGCCGCCGCGTCCAAGCTCGCCCCGCCCTTCGCCCGCCATCGCTTCGAGCTTCGGGTCGCTGAGTTCCGCTTCCGTAATCAGCTTCGCATCCGCCCGGGCGCGCGGATCGGCGTCGAACAGCCCGTCCTGGTCGGTCAGGATCACCAGCACGTCGGCCTCGACCAGGTTGACCGCCAGCGCCGCCAGCGTGTCGTTGTCACCGAGGCGGATTTCCTCGGTGGCGACGGTGTCGTTCTCATTGATGACCGGGATCACGCCGTACTCGAGCAGCGCCTTGAGCGTGCCGCGCGAGTTCAGGTAGCGAGCGCGGTTCGAGACATCCTCGTGCGTCAGCAGCACCTGCGCCGTGTGCAGGCCGTGCTGCTGGAACGCGGATTCCCAGGCCTGCACCAGGCCCATCTGGCCGACGGCGGCGGCAGCCTGCAGCTCGTTGAGCACGGCCGGGCGCTGCTTCAAGCCCAGCCGCGCCATGCCCTCGGCGACCGCGCCGGAAGAGACCAACACGACTTCGCGGCCATCCTTCCTCAGCGCGGCGATCTGCGTCGCCCAGTCGGCGATGGCCTTGCGGTCCAGCCCCTGCCCTTTTGCAGTCAGCAACGAGCTGCCGACCTTGACCACCCAGCGCTTCGATTTCGCGAGCTTGTCGCGACTCACGAACGCTTCCTGGACGTGGATTTGCTCCGGGATTTTCTCCGGGATTTGCTTTGGGCCTTGCCCTTGGCTTTCGGCTTGGCTTTGGCCTTCACCTCGACCCTCGCCTTGGCAGGGATCCTGACCTTGGTCTTGGCCTTGCTTCCGGGTTTGATGATGCGCGGGATGTACGCCTTGGCCTTGCCTGACAGTTGCACCGCGCCCTCGGCCTCGTCCCCCGCCCCGGACTCGACCTGGGGCCTGGCCGGCGGCTCGCGAACCACGCCGCCCGCAGGCTCCGCGTCCGCGAGCGGGTGCGCATCGATCCAGTCCATGACCGCTCGCGACAGCTCGAGCGTGCCTTGTCGCGTCGCGGCCGAGATCGTGAACCAGGGCGCGGTCCACTTCAGCTGCTTCACGACCTTCTGGCAGTGCGCGCGCGCGTCGCCCAGTTCATTGACGGGGCCGAGCAGGTCGATCTTGTTGAACACAAGCCACTGCGGCTTGGCCGCGACTGCCTTGCTGAACGCCTTGAGTTCGGCGTTGATCTTGCGCACGTTGTCGGCGATGTCGCTGCCATCGGGCGGCAGCACGTCGATCATGTGCAGCAGCAGGCGCGTGCGCTGCACGTGCTTGAGGAAGCGGATGCCCAGGCCGGCGCCCTCGGCGGCGCCTTCGATCAGCCCCGGGATGTCCATCATCACGAAACTCTTCAGCGGTCCGACGGACACCACACCCGGCTGCGGGTAGAGCGTGGTGAACGGATAGTCCGCGATCTTCGGGCGCGCGGCCGACATCGATGCGAGCAGCGTCGACTTGCCGGCGTTGGGCATGCCGAGCAGGCCGACGTCGGCCATCAGCGACAACTCGAGGCGCAGGTCGCGCTGGTCGCCCGGCGTGCCCGGCGTGAACTGGCGCGGCGCGCGGTTGGTGCTCGACTTGAAGCGCGCGTTGCCCAGGCCGTGCCAGCCGCCCTGGGCGATCAGCAGGCGCGAGTTTTTTTTCGTGAGCTCGCCCATCAACTCGCCGGTATCGGCGTCGTAGATCTGCGTGCCGAGCGGCATGCCGATGTCGAGGTCTGCGCCCTTGGCGCCCGTGCAGTTCTTGCGGTGACCCTGCTCGCCGTGCTGGGCGCGGTAGACGCGGTTGAAACGGAAGTCGGCCAGCGTGTTGAGGTTGATGTCGGCGAACGCGTAAATGCTGCCGCCGTCGCCGCCATCGCCGCCGTCCGGGCCACCGAATGGCACCTTCATCTCGCGCCGAAAGCTGGCGTGACCGCGCCCGCCGTTGCCGGCTTCGATGCGGATGGGTGCTTCGTCGACGAATTTCATGGTCTTCCAAAAAGGGGACGCACACCTTTTCTAAATTGTGTGCGTCCCCTTTAATTAAATGTGTGCGTCCCCTTTATCGGGCACAAAAAAGGCCTCTGTGCGAGGCCCTTTTTTCTGCGTGCCCGGTGGTCAGGAGACGATGTTCACCACCGTGCGCCCGCCCTTCGGCTTGAATTCAACCTTGCCGTCGGACTTCGCGAACAGGGTGTGGTCGCTACCCATACCGACATTGACGCCGGGATGGAACGTGGTGCCGCGCTGGCGCACCAGGATGTTGCCCGCGATCACGTTCTCGCCGCCGAACTTCTTGAGGCCGAGTCGCTTGGACTGCGAATCGCGGCCGTTACGGGTACTGCCGCCTGCTTTTTTGTGTGCCATTGCTGTCTTCCTGGAATCGGGGCCTTAGCCCACGATCTCCTTGATCTTGATCTCCGTGAAATTCTGGCGGTGACCCTGTTCCTTGTGCGAGTTCTTGCGGCGGCGGTGCTTGATGATGCGGATCTTGTCGCCGCGGCCGTGCTTGACGACTTCCGCGGTGACCTTGCCGCCGGCAACCGTCGGCGCGCCGATCTTGTGCTGATCGCCGTCGGCGATCATCAGCACCTGGTCGAACGACACGGTGGCGCCGACATCGGCGACGAGGGTTTCGACCTTGAGTTTTTCGCCCGGGGCGACTTTGTACTGCTTGCCACCGGTCTGGATAACGGCGTACATCGGTAACTCCATGATTTCGGGCGCTTAGGGCACCCCCGCAAGGGCGCGCATCATAAGGGGCTGGCCCCTCCCGGTCAACGCCGTTTGACGCCCCGGAGGGCGCCACCTAGCATGCCCGCCCCGCGCCATGAAAAACCCGCCAAAACTGGACCTTAAAGCCCTGCTGTCCCCCATCGCGGAGGACATGAAGCAGGTCGACGCCATCATCCGGGAGCGCCTGGCCTCCGAAGTGGCCGTGATCAACCAGATTGGGGCCCACATCATCTCCGCTGGGGGCAAGCGCATGCGGCCCGCCCTGGTACTGCTGTCGGCCCGGGCCCTGGGCTGCAAGAGCGACGAGCCGGCCCAGCTGGCGGCCGTCGTCGAGTTCATCCATACCGCCACGCTGCTGCACGACGACGTGGTGGACCACGCCGACCGCCGGCGTGGGCAAAAAACCGCCAACGCGGTCTGGGGCAACCCCGGCGCGGTGCTGTCGGGCGATTTCCTGTATTCGCGCAGCTTCCAGATGATGGTGGACGTGGGCCGCATGCCGGTCATGCGGGTGCTGGCCGACACCACCAACGCCATCGCCGAGGGCGAGGTGCTGCAGCTCATGAACTGCGGCGACCCCGACGTGACCGAGGCCCGCTACCTGCGCGTCATCGAGCTCAAGACCGCGCGCCTGTTCCAGGCCGCTGCCCAGCTGGGAGCCATCGCCGCCGACGCCGGCGACAAGGTGCAGCAGCAGATGGCCCGCTACGGCCACGAGCTGGGCATGGCGTTCCAGATCGAGGACGACCTGCTCGACTACCGGGCTTCGCCCGAGGAGTCGGGCAAGAACCTCGGCACCGACCTGGCCGAGGGCAAGCCGACGCTGCCCCTGATCCACGCCCTCAAGCACGGCTCGAAACAGCAAGCCGAGCTGATTCGTACCGCCCTGCGCGAGGGGCGCATCGACCGGCTCAAAGAGGTGCTCGCCGCCGTTGAATCCACGGGGGGTATTACGTATAGTTCCGCGCTCGCCGCGCGGCA
>JANNKD010000115.1:0-3698 GCA_031396115.1 Gammaproteobacteria bacterium | reverse complement strand
AGATCGACTTCGGCGGAATCGGCAAGGAGTACGCCGTGGACCGCGCGTGCGCCGTCGCGCGCGCGGCAACCCGGCGCGCCGTGCTGGTGAATTGCGGCGGCGATCTGGCCTGCACCGGTGGGCGCCGCGACGGCAAGCCCTGGCAGGTCGGCATTAACTCCGGCGTGGCCGGAGCCGCGACGCCGCTGGTGCGGCTGGTCCAGGGAGCGGTTGCCAGCAGCGGTGATGCCAATCGCTTCCTGCTGAAGGACGGCGTGCGTTACCCGCACGTGCTGAATCCCAAGACCGGCTGGCCCGTGATGGGCGGGCCGCGCTGCATCACCGTGGCAGCCGCGACCTGCACCGAGGCGGGCGTGCTGTCCACCGTCGCGTTACTGCACGGTGCCGGAGCGAAGGAGTTCCTCGAGGACGCGGGCGCGGACTACACGCTGACCTGAGGTGTCATCCCGAGCGCAGCGAGGGATCTCGTTGAGGACGAGATCCCTCGTCGCTGCGCTACACGGGTTGACGCCGAGGCCGCGACCGGCGTGTCGTCCTGCTTCTCGTCCGGCTTGCTCATCACCGCGTGGGCGATGCGGCCGCGCTGGTTGCGCTTCATGTCGTATAACAACTGATCCGCGAGCTTGATCGCATCGCGCGGCTCCATGCCCGGCTTCGGCCACGCCAGCACGGCGCCGCCGCTGACGCTGATCGCCGGCGCAGTGGGATCCCGGCCCGGCATGTCGGCCATGCGCGCGGACATGTCGTCGGCCATCTTCGTGAACCAGGCGCCGTCCATGTCGTACCAGATGGCCACGAACTCGTCGCCGCCATAGCGCGCGGCGACGTCCATCGGCCGCATCGCGGTGTTACGCAGCACGTGGGCGACGTGCTGCAACGCGGCGTCGCCGAACGGGTGGCCGTGCGTGTCGTTGATCCGCTTGAAATCGTCGAGGTCGATCAGCATCAGACCGACCGGGCACAGGTTGCGCTGCGCCATGCGCCAGACCGTTTCGAGCCGCACCTGGAAGCCGCGCCGGTTCATCAGGCCGGTGAGCCCGTCGAGGCTGGCCTGCTGTTCAAGCTCGTGGTACAGCAGGAAGCTGAGGCGCAACTGGTGCTCGATCACGTAGGCGCCCAGCATGCCCACGCCGCTGCCGAGCAGCATGTAGTAGCCCTCGTACAGCAGGATCGCGTGATCCTGCAGCGTCCAGTTGGTGACGATGAAGGTCCCGGTCAGCACCAGGCCGCAGATGTTGGCCTGGTAGAAGGTCAGCCCGGAGACGAAGTAGATGTACATCAACAGCAGGAACAGCGACTCGTACGGGAAGTTCGGATGGATCGCGCGGCCGATGTTGATCACGGCCAGGATCGACAGCGACGTGACCAGGCTCGAGCCCATCACCATGTGCTTCAGGTAAGGCGCGGCGGCGCGGAAGTACGTGGCCGTCACCGGGACCAGCACCACCGGGATCGTCAGCAGCACCAGCAGCCAGTCGGCAAAGGCCGGCATGAGGTTGGAGCCCAGCACCTGGTCCACGAGGATGAAGCCCAGCACGGCGAGCACGCCGACCGCGGCCCCGGCGCGGATCTGGGTGCCGCGCGTCTCCCAGTAGCTGGCCCGGTATTCGGCCTCGAGGTCAGGCATGAAGCGCAGCAGCGGGAAGCCCAGGCGCCGCTGCATCGAATAGCGGTCGTCCACGTACCGGGAGTCCCTATCCGCGCTGATAGAATTCCTCAATGGCTCGCCCCGCCCACGAAATCGAACCCCAGCCTGCCAGGCAGGCTCCCCTGCGCTTTGTGACCGCGGCCGCCCTGTTCGACGGTCACGACGCTTCGATCAACATCATACGACGGCTGCTGCAGCAGCACGGCTGCGAGGTCGTCCACCTGGGCCACAACCGGTCGGTGGAAGACATCGTCACCGCGGCGCTGCAGGAAGACGCCCACGGCATCGCCATCTCCAGCTACCAGGGCGGGCACGTCGAGTTCTTCCAATACATGCTGGACATGCTGCGCGAGCGCGGCGGCGCCGACATCCGCGTGTTCGGCGGCGGCGGCGGCGTGATCGTGCCGGAAGAAATCGAAGAGCTGCACAAATACGGCGTGGCGCGCATCTATTCCCCGCACGACGGCCAGAAAATGGGCCTCGACGGCATGATCGAAGACATGATCAAACTCGCCCGGCATGAGCTGGAGGGCGACGCGGCGTCGTTGCTGCTCAAGCTCAAGTCCGGGGATCGGCGGGCGTTGGCGCGGGTGATTAGCCTGATCGAAGGCGGGAAACTGGATGCATCCCTTGTAGGAGCGCCTCTTAGGCGCGACAGGTCTGGCGCGGACCTGTCGCGCCAAAGTGGCGCTCCTACAAAAGACGTGCCCGTCCTGGGCGTCACCGGCACCGGCGGCGCCGGCAAATCCTCCGTCACCGACGAGCTCATCCGCCGCTTCCGCCTCGACCAGGACGACGCCCTCAACATCGCCGTCATCGCCGTGGATCCCTCCCGCCGCAAGTCCGGCGGCGCCCTGCTCGGCGACCGCATCCGCATGAACGCGATCACCCCTTCCGCGAACGCTCCTGTAGGAGCGCCTCTTAGGCGCGACCCAGTCTTCTTCCGCTCCCTGGCAACGCGCGAAGGCGGCGCCGAGGTCTCCGCCGCCCTCCCCGGCGCCATCTCCGCCTGCAAGGCCGCCGGCTTCGATCTGGTCATCGTCGAAACCGCCGGCATCGGCCAGGGCGGCGCCGCCATCACCGAAGTCGCCGACGTCTCTCTATATGTCATGACACCGGAGTACGGCGCCCCGAGCCAGCTCGAGAAGATCGACATGCTCGACTTCGCCGATTGCGTGGCCGTCAACAAGTACGACCGCCGCGGCGCCGAAGATGCGGTGCGCGACGTGCGCAAGCAGTACCAGCGCAACAAGAAGGACTTCAAGACTCCGCCGGACCACATGCCCGTGTTCGGCACCATCGCCGCGCGCTTCAACGACGACGGCGTAACCGCGCTGTACTTCGGCGTGCGCGACAAGCTCACCGCCAAGGGCCTCACCCTGAACGGCGACTGCAGTGGCAGCCTCACCCGCCCCAAGACCCGCGTCTCCACCAAGGCCTCCGCCATCGTCCCTGGTGCGCGCGTGCGCTACCTGTCCGAGATCGTCGAGACCGTGCACGGCTACAAGAAGTCCGCGGACGAGCAGGCCCGGCTCGCACACGAGCTGCAGGCGCTGAGGACGACGCAGGACATGCTGATGGTCCCCAACTCCATCATCGGCGAGAGGTCCGGCGCCGGCTCGACCATGCACGGCGGTTTCAAGGGCTTCAACGAAATCGAAAAGCTCGTCGACGAGCGCGAGGCGCAGCTCGAGCCCCACGCCAAGGCCCTGCTCGGCGGCTGGCCCAAGCTCAAGGCCGCGTACACCGGCGACACCCACACCTACAAGGTGCGCGACAAGGAGATCACGGTCGATCTGACCCGCACCAGCCTGTCCGGTACCAAGATTCCCAAGGTTGCGCTTCCGAGCTACAGCGACGAAGGCGACCTGCTCAAGTGGCTGTACCTGGAGAACCTGCCCGGGCATTTCCCGTACACCGCCGGCGTGTTCCCGTTCAAGCGCGAGAACGAAGACCCCACGCGCATGTTCGCGGGCGAAGGCGGCCCCAAGCGCACCAACGCGCGCTTCCACATGGTCAGCAAGGGCATGCCGGCGGCGCGGCTGTCCAC
>JANNKD010000114.1:0-10464 GCA_031396115.1 Gammaproteobacteria bacterium | reverse complement strand
GCGCCGGCGCCTCGCGCAGCGGCCCGGCCGGCAGCAGCCGGCCGTTGCCCAGCCCGCGCGTCGCGTCCACCACGGCGATCTCGAGGTCGCCCCACAGGCGGAAGTGCTGCAAGCCGTCGTCGCTGACGACGACGTCCACGTCCCCGCCCGCCAGCAGCAGCGCGCCCGCCGCGAGGCGGTCCGGCGCCACCACCACCGGGCAGCGCGCATGCGTGGCAATCAGCACCGGCTCGTCGCCGACCAGGTGCGGATCGGAGCCGGCGTCCACCCGTTGCGGCCAGGTCCGCGCGCGGCCACCGTAGCCGCGGCTGATCACACCCGGCTTCCAGCCCCACTCGCGCAGGCGCTCGACCAGCCAGATCACGAACGGCGTCTTGCCGGTGCCACCGACGGCGATGTTGCCGACCACGATGACCGGCGCGGCGAGGCGCGTTGCCCTGGCGCGGGCCTGCAGGCGCGCGCGGCGCGCGCGCGCCACCAGCCCGAACAGCGCGGCCAGCGGCCGCAAGTACCACGGCGCCGGCCTGGAGCTGTACCAGCGCCGCGCGAGCCAGGTCTTCAAACGTCGTCGAACTGCATCTGGTGCAGCGCCGCGTACAGGCCGTTGTGCGCCAGCAGGTCGGCGTGGCGGCCGGTCTCGATGATCTTGCCGTCCTGCATCACGGCGATGATGTCGGCGCGCTGCACGGTGGACAGGCGATGCGCGATGACCAGCGTGGTGCGCCCCTGCACCAGGCGCTCGATGGCCTGCTGGATGAAGCGCTCGGACTCGGTGTCGAGCGCGCTGGTGGCCTCGTCGAGGATCAGGATCGGCGCGTTGCGCAGCAGCGCGCGCGCGATGGCGATGCGCTGGCGCTGGCCGCCGGACAGGTTCACGCCGTTCTGGCCGAGCAGCGTGTCCAACCCGTTGTCGAGCTTCTCGATGAAGTCCCAGGCGTAGGCGGCGCGCGCCGCCTCGGCGATCTGCTCGCGGCTGAACTGGTCGCGCACGCCGTAGGCGATGTTGTCCGCCACGCTGGCGTTGAACAGCACCACGCTCTGGTCCACCAGCGCGATCTGGCGGCGCAAGTCGGCCAGGCGGTACTCGCGCACGTCGTGGCCGTCGAGCGCCACGCTGCCCGAGGTCGGGTCGTAGAAACGCGGCAACAGCGACAGCAACGTGCTCTTGCCGCTGCCGGAGCGCCCGACGAACGCCACGGTCTGGCCCGGCTTCACCTCGAGCGTCACACCGTCGAGCGCCGTCTTGACCTCATCGCCGCCATAGCAGAAGCGCACGTTGTCGAAGCGGATCTCGCCGCGCGCACGCGCCAGCGCCCGCGTGCCGCCCGGCGGCTCGGGCGCGACGTCGAGGAACTGGAAGATGTCGACCGCGGCGACCAGGCCGCGGGTCAGCTTGTCGGTGATGCCGGTCAGCGCGTTGAGCGGCGCGCGGATCGCCAGCATCGCGCCGATGAACGCGACGAACGTGCCCGGCGTGGCGACGCGCATCTCGCCCGAGATCGCCAGGTACACGATGGCCGCCACCGCGACCGCCGCGATCAACTGCACCACGCCGTTGGAGCCCGAGCTGGCGGCGACGAGCTTGAGCGTCTGGCCGCGGATGAACTCGTTGACCTCGCGGAAGCGCGTGGACTCGTAGGTCTCGCCGCCGTAAACCTTGACCACGCGCCGGCCGGTGATCGCCTCGTCGGCCACGTGCGTCACGCCGCCCATCGAGGCCTGCAGGCGCGTGTTGATGACCTTGAAGCGCTTGCTGACGAAGCGCACCGAGGCGGCCACGAACGGCGCCACGCACAGCGCGACGATGGTCAGCTGCCAGCTCATGTACAGCATCACCGCAACCAGGCCGATGATGGTCAGGCCATCCTTGATGATCGCCGTCAGCACCAGCGTGCCGGAGTTGGCCACCTGGGTGACCTGGTAGGTCAGCTTGATCAGCAGGTCGGCGTTGCGCGTGCGGTCGTAGTGCGCCACCGGCAGCCGCAGCAGGTGATCGAACACCTGGCCGCGCAGGCGCAGCACCACGCGCTCGGACACCCAGGCCATGCCGTAGGTCGAGGTGAAATGCGCGATGCCGCGCAGCACGAACAGGCCGAGGATCGCGAACGGCACGATGCGCATGATGGCCGGGTCGCGGTCGACGAAGCTGCCGTCGGTCAGCGGCTGGATCAGGCGGATGAAGGCCGTGTCCACGGCGGCGAACAGCACCATGCCCAGCACCGCCACCAGGAAGACTTTCCAGTGCGGCGCGGAATAGCGCAGCAGGCGGCCGTAGACTGCGCTGTCGGTGTACGCGCTTGCGGTCGTTGAAGGGCCGTGCGGCATCCGGCAATGTTACAGAAAACGGGGGTCGGGCCCCCGGGAGACCACACCATGGGCAAGACGCTGTTCGAGAAGATCTGCGACAAGGAGTTGCCGGCGGCGATCGTCTACGAGGACGAGCACTGCGTCGCCTTCAAGGACGTCAATCCAGGCGCGCCGACGCACGTGCTGGTGGTGCCGCGCAAGCCGATGCCCAAGCTCACCGACGCCACGACCGCGGACCAGTCCCTGCTCGGACACCTGCTGCTGACCGCGTCGAAGATCGCCGCCCAGCTCGGCGTCGGCGACGCATTTCGGCTCGTCATCAACAACGGCGCCGGCGCCGGCCAGTCGGTGTTCCACCTGCACCTTCACATTCTCGGCGGCAGACCCATGAAGTGGCCTCCAGGTTAGAGCCGCCGCTCGGGGCGGGCGGGCGGCCGCTCAAGTGGCCGCCCGGCTGACCGCTTACGGAACGGACATCTCCCGGGCCAGCACTTCCGCGCCGTAGACCTTGCGCAGCGCCTCGAGGATGGCGCCGCTGTGCACCGCGACGGTGCGGTTGACGCGCTCGTCGAACCAGAACGCGCCGCCGAGCGAGTGGATGTTGCCGTCGAACGCCAAGCCGACGACTTCGGCGCTGCGGTTGATCAGCGGGCTGCCGGAGTTGCCGCCAATGATGTCGTTGGTGGTCACGAAGTTGAACGGCTGGGCGAGGTTCAGCGAGCCCTTCGCCTTGAGCCAGCTCTGCGGCAGCGAGTAGGGATCCGCGCCCGTGTGGCGCTCGAACGCCCCGCCGATCGTGGCGAACGGCGTCACGCTGCGGCCGGCGTGCTGCCAACCCTTCACCTCGCCGTGCGACAGGCGCAGCGTGAACGTCGCGTCCGGATACGCGCCGGTGCCCTCACGCGCGAACAGCGCCTTGGCGACCAGCTCCGCGTTCTTCTTCTCGACGGCCTCCACCTCGTCCTCGTAGCGCTTGCGCAGCGCGCGGGATTCCGCGTCCACGGCACGCGCCAGCGCGATGAACGGGTCACTGGACTTCGCCACCGCGGACTGGCCGCCTTCCCAAAGCTGCTTGCGCGCGGCGACGCTGCCCAGCTTGGTCTGGGTCACGAGGCGCCTGGCGAACGCTTCCGGCGATTCCTTGCCCAGCACGCGTCGCACCAGGGGGTCGTCCGCGCCCAGCCACTCGCGCATCTTGGTCAGCGACCAGGCCAGCTTCCACTGCTCGTAGTCGGGATAGATCGGAGCCTCGGAGAACAGCCTCTGCGTCAGCGTCGGCAACGCCGACTCGGTGTACTCGCGCAGGCGCTCGGCGTTGGGCCTGGCGCGCTCATCAGCGCCGCGGACCAACCAGCGTGCAATCTCGAAATGCTTCGAGAAGAACGCGCGCCCGCCCTCGAGCTGGCGCCAACGCGTCTCGAGGGTGCGGTAGACCTGCTGCGCGGCGGCGATCTCGTCCCAGGCGCGGCCGGCCTCGCGCTCGAGCGCGCGCTTGCCGGCGACGTACTTGCGCAGCTCGGCCTCCTGCCGGCGCTTGAGCGTGAACACTTCCGGATCGAGCAGCGCCTGGAATTGTCCGTAGAGGGCCTTGAAGGAGTTCTCGACGCCGAACAGGTCGTCGAGCGACACCCGCGACCGCTCGGCGCCGCCGGCGCCGTACTGCACGAGCATGCCGCGCAACTCGGCCAGGCGCAGCAGGCGCGAGACGTGGTCCACGTCGCGCAGGCGCTCGAGCTGCGCCACGGTCATCTGCCGCTGCGTGCTGCCCGGATGGCCGGTGACGAAGGTCGGCTCGCCTTCCCGGGCGCCGGCCGGGCTGAGCCGGAAATAGTCCGCGACCTGCGCCGGCGCGCCGTTTTCGTAGACGCGCAGCAGCGCCATGTCGAGGTCGAAGCGCGGGAAGTTGAAGTTGTCGGGATCGCCGCCGAAGAACGCAATGTCCTTTTCGGGCGCGAACGCGAGCCGCACGTCCTGGAAGCGGCGGTAGCGGTACAGGTGGTAACGCCCGCCGCGGTACAGCTCGACCACGTCGCAGCGCGCCGTGTTCTTGTCGGCGCCGACGCACTCGGCCTCGATCTTCGATTTCTCTTCCTTTTGCGCCTTGCTGTACTCGGGGCCGGAGCGGCCGGCGGTGGCCTTGCCGACGCGGTCGGTCACGTCGGTGATCTGCTCGAGGCGGTTGACCTCGACCTCCGGGCAGGCCAGTTCCTCGCCGCGATTGCGCGCGAGGAAGCCGTCGCGGATGTAGTCCTTGGTCGCGCTCGAGACCTGGTCGATGCAGTCGCTGGCGCAATGGTGGTTGGTCAGCACCAGGCCGTCCTTCGACACGAACGAGCCCGAGCAGCCGCCGGCGAGGCGCACCGAGGCCTTCATGACCTTGTCCACCCAGGCCGCGTCGGGCTCGAAGCCGTAGCGCTTCTTGAGCTCGGCCTTCGGCAGGTTGTCCAGCGTCCACATGCCCTCGGCCGCGGACACGACCGGGCTCAGCATCAGGCTCACCACCAGCAGCACGATCCGATTCATGACATCACTCCTTTTGTTTGCGTGTCCTCACTCCCTGGGCATCGGTCCCGCGAGCAGCTGTGCGTCCACGCGCGAATCGAACCAGCTCACGCGCCAATCAAGGTGTGGCCCGGTCGCGCGCCCGGTCATGCCCGACTCCGCGACCACCTGGCCCTGCTTCACTTCCTCGCCCGGCTTGACCCGCAGCGTGTTCAGGTGCATCAGGGTCGAGGTGAGGCCGTGGCCATGGTCGATCATCAGCGTGCCGCCGGTGTAGTACATGTCCGCCACCGCGAGGCTGACGACGCCGGCGGCCGGCGCGCGCACCGGCGTGCCGATCGGCACGGCGACGTCGACGCCGTAGTGCGGTTGCCGCGGCTGTCCGTTCAGGATGCGCTGGCTGCCGAACACGCCCGAGACGCGGCCCACGATCGGCCAGATGAAGGTGCCGGCGAAGTCCAGGCGTTCCGTGTCGCGCGCGCGCGCCGCGCGCACCTGCTCGAGGTCTTGCGCAATGCGGACCTGCGCCTCGGGCGGCGGCGTCACCATCGGGTCGGGCAGCCCGTCGAGCCGCTGGATGTCGTACTGGCGCGCGGTTACGTCGAACTCCCGGCGGAAGGTCGCCACGCCGGGATACGCCACCACCAGCAGCGCCTTGGGCGACTCGTCGCGATCCAGGCCAATGACGAACCAGCCTTCGGGCGAGACGCGCAGCGCGCGTCCGTTGAAGCTGGCCGTGCTGCCGGGCGGAGCCTTGCCGAAGATCACGCCGCCCTGGGTCCACGCGCCGCGCAGCTCGACCGGGACGTGGCCGGACGGCGCGGGCGCCGCGCTGGCGCACGACCACAGCGTCGTGCAGGCGAGCAGCGCCGCCCGATGCTTCACCGCTCGATCCCTGCCTCACGCAGCATGAAGGCGTACTCCATCGCCGTGTCGCGGTATTTCTGGAAGCGGCCCGACTTGCCGCCGTGGCCGGCCTCCAGGTTGACGTGGAACAGCAGCGCGTTGCGGTCGGTTTTGAGCGCGCGCAGCTTCGCCACCCACTTGGCCGGCTCGTAGTACTGGACCTGCGAATCCCACAGCCCGGTGATGCACAGGATGGCCGGGTAATCCTGCGCCTTGATGTTGTCGTACGGCGAGTACGCCAGCATGTAGTCGTAGGAGGCCTTGTGCTTGGGGTTGCCCCACTCGTCGAACTCGTTGGTGGTGAGCGGGATGCTCTCGTCGAGCATCGTCGTCACCACGTCGACGAACGGCACGCTGGTGACGATGCCGCGGTAGAGGTCCGGCCGCAGGTTGGCGATCGCGCCCATCAGCAGGCCGCCGGCGCTGCGCCCCACCGCGAAGATGCGGTCCTTCGCCCCGTACTTCTCGCGCACCAGGAACTCGGTGACGTCGATGAAATCGGTGAACGTGTTCATTTTCTTCAGCAGCTTGCCGTCCTCGTACCAGGCGCGGCCCAGGTCCTGGCCGCCGCGGACGTGGGCGATCGCGTAGACGAAGCCGCGGTCGAGCAGCGACAGCCGCGCCGACGAGAACGATGGATCCATCGAGGCTCCGTACGAGCCGTAGCCGTACTGCAGCAACGGCGCGCTGCCGTCGCGCTTGACGCCCTTGCGGTAGACCAGCGACACCGGGATCCTGGCGCCGTCGCGCGCCGGCGCGAACACGAACTCGGTGGCGTAGTTCGCCGGGTCGAAATCGCCGAGCACCGGCTCGCGCTTGACCAGCGCCTGCTGGCCGGTGCGCATGTCGTAGTCGTAGGTCGTCAGCGGCGTGGTGAGCGAGCTGTACTCGTAGCGCAGCGTGCTGGAGTCGATCTCGTGGTTCACGCCGAGGCCCGCGGTGTAGGCCGGCTCGTCGGACTTGACGTAGAACTCCTGCCCGCCCCTCCAGGGCTTGATGCGAATCTTGCGCAGGCCGCCGGAGCGCTCGTTGATGGCGAGATAGTCGCGGAACACGTCGAAGCCCTCGATGAGAACATCGCCGGCGTGCGGCACCACGACCTGCCAGGCGTGCTTGTCGGCGCTCGCGGCCACCCTGGCCCGCATCAGCCGGAAGTTCGGCGCCTGCCAGTTGCTGCGGATGATGAAGTCGCCGCCGAGGTGCTCGACCTGGTATTCGTGGTCAGCCTCTCGCGGCAGCACCGGCCTGAACTTCAGTTGCGGATCGCGGGCATCGGCGTAGCGCCACTCGGACACGAGCGTGCTCTGCAGCGCGATGAACAGGTACTGGTCGGACTTGCTGCGGCCCACGCCCATGTAGAAGCTGGGGTCCTTCTCCTCGTGCACCAGCGCATCGGGCCCCGTGGCGCCGAGCGCGTGGCGACGCACGCGCTCGGACAGCAGCGTCACCGGGTCCTTCTCGACGTACAGCACGGTCAGGCTGTCGCCGGCCCAGGCGATCTCGGGCTCGACGTTGGCGATCGCATCGGCGTAGGTCTTGCCGGTGCGCAGGTTCTTGAAGCGCAGCGTGTACTGGCGGCGGCCGACGGTGTCCTCGGTCCAGGCCAGCAGCCCGTTGTCCGGGCTGACGTCGTAGGCGCCGATCTGGAAGAAGCCCTTGCCCTGCGCCATCGCGTTGCCGTCGAGCAGCACCTGCTCGGGCGCGTCCTTCGAGCCGGCGCGCCGGCACAGCACCGGGTATTCCTTGCCGGTCTCGTAACGCGTGTAGTACCAGTGGCCGCGGCGCAGCGTCAGCGGCGAGGCGTCGTCCTGCTTGAGGCGCCCCACGATCTCGCCGTAGAGCTGCTCCTGCTGCGGCCGGGTCGGCCCGAGCACGGCGTCCTTGTACGCGTTCTCGGCGTTCAGGTAAGCCAGCACGTCCGGCGACTGGCGCGTGTCGTCGCGCAGCCAGTAATAGGGATCGACGCGGCTGCCGTTGGGCGACGGCACGGCGTGGGGCCTCTGCGCCGCGACGGGCGGCGTCACGCCCGCAGGCGCGGTCAGTTGCGGTGCCGACGAGGCGCAGGCCACGACGATGCCGATCGTGCTAACCAGCAGCCCCGCTCGCGCCAGGGTTTGCATGTGCTTCTCCGAGTTTTGCCACGACCTGGTCCAGCGGCAGCGTCTCCTGCCGCTCCTCGCCCAGCCGGCGCAGCGTGACCGTGCGCTGTTCGGCCTCCTTGCGGCCCACGATGGCAATCACCGGGATTTTCTGGTGGCTGTGCTCGCGGATCTTGTAGTTGATCTTCTCGTTGCGCAGGTCGGTCTCGACGCGAACGCCGGCCGCGGCCAGCGCGGCACACACCTCGCTGGCGTAAGCGTCGGCGTCCGACACGATCGGCGCGACCACGACCTGCACCGGCGCCAGCCAGAACGGCAGCGCGCCGGCGAAGTTTTCGATGAGGATGCCGATGAAGCGCTCCATCGAGCCGACGATGGCCCGGTGCAGCATGACCGGCGTCTTGCGGCCGCTGGTCTCATCGACGTACTCGGCGCCCAGGCGACCGGGCATCGAGAAATCCACCTGCATGGTGCCGCACTGCCAGCTGCGCCCGATCGAGTCCTTCAGGTGGTATTCGATCTTGGGGCCGTAGAAGGCGCCCTCGCCCGGCAGCTCGGTCCAGGCCACGCCGACCGCCTTCAGCGCGGCGCGCAGCGCGGCCTCGGCGCGGGTCCAGTCCTGGTCGGTGCCGACGCGCTTGTCGGGCCGCAGCGCGATCTTGATGGTGACGTCCGTGAAGCCGAAGGCCCGGTACACGCCCATGGCCTGGGCGTGAAACGCGGTGACCTCGGACTGCACCTGCTCCTCGGTGCAGAAGATGTGGCCGTCGTCCTGCGTGAACGCGCGCACGCGCATCAGGCCGTGCAGCGCGCCCGAGGGCTCGTTGCGGTGGCAGGCGCCGAACTCGGCGTAGCGGATCGGCAGTTCGCGGTAGCTGCGCAGCCCGGCGTTGTAGATCTGCACGTGGCCCGGGCAGTTCATCGGCTTCACCGCGTAGGTGCGCTTCTCGCTCTCGGTAAAAAACATGTTTTCGCGGAAGTTGTCCCAGTGCCCGGACTTCTTCCACAGCGACACGTCCGCGATCAGCGGCGCGCGCACTTCCTGGTAACCGCTGGCGCGGTAGACCTCGCGGACATAGCCCTCCACCGCCTGCCACAGCGCCCAGCCCTTCGGGTGCCAGAACACCATGCCCGGCGCCTCTTCCTGCTGGTGGAACAGGTCGAGGTGCTTGCCGAGGCGGCGGTGGTCGCGCTTCTCGGCCTCCTCGACCATGTGCAGGTGGGCCTTGAGCTCGTCTTCGGTGGCGAACGCCAGGCCGTAGATGCGCTGCAGCTGGGCGTTGTTGGCGTCGCCGCGCCAGTACGCGCCGGACACCTTGGTCAGCTTGAAGGCGGTGCCGAGCCGGCCGGTGGACGGCAGGTGCGGCCCGCGACACATGTCGAGCCACTGCTCGCCCTGCCTGTAGATGGTCAGCGGCTCGTCTGGCGACAGGCCCTCGCGAATCCACTCGGCCTTGAATTTTTCGCCGGCCTTCTCGAAGAACTTCACCGCCTCGGCGTGAGGCCAGACCTCGCGCCGGATCGGCAGGTCGCGCTTCACGACCTCGCGCATCTTCTGCTCGATCTTCTCGAGGTCGGCCTCGGTGAAAGGCTCGGCGCGCGCGAAGTCGTAGTAGAACCCCGTCTCGGTGGCCGGGCCGAAGGTGATCTGCGTGCCCGCATACAGTTCCTGCACCGCCTGCGCCAGCACGTGGGCGGCGTCGTGGCGCAGCACTTCCAGCGCCTCGGGTTTGTCGCGCGTGACGAGTTCGAGCGTGGCGTCCTGCTCGATCGGCCGCGTCAGGTCCCACAGCTCGCCGTTGACGCGCGCCACCACGGACTTCCTGGCCAGGCCCGGCGAGATGCCCTGGGCGATGGCGAGCGCGGTCGGCGGCGCGTCGAAGGACTTCTTCGCGCCGTCGGGGAACGTGATCTGGATGGTCATCGGGAGCGAATGTAGCGCACCGCCGCGTCGAGGCGCGCCAGCGTGCGCTCGCGGCCCAGCAGGTGCAGGGTCTGGTCGATCGGAGGGGATATCGCCATGCCGGCCACCGCCACGCGGATGGGCTGGGCCACCTGCCCCAGCGCGACGCCGCGCTGCTGCGCGAGCCCGCTCACCGCGTCGTGGATCCCTTCGGGCAGCCACGGGTTCAGGGACTTCAGCGTGCCGCCCAGCGCGTCGAGGATGTCGGCCGCGGCCGGCGTGAAGTGCTTGGCCGCGTCCTTGTCGTTGTAGGCCTTGACCTCCTCGTAGAAGAAACGGCTCTTCTCGCTCATCTCCACGAAGGTCTTGCAGCGCTCGCGCTGCGCCAGGAACACGTCCTCGAGGCGCGGGCCGTCCCGGGTGCTGACGCCGATGCGCTCGAGGTGCCAGGAGAACTCGCCGATGGCGGCGCCCGGCTCCATGCGCTTGAGCAGCTCGTGGTTGACCCAGACGAGCTTGTCCATGTCGAAGCGCGCCGCTGCCTTCTGCACCCTCGATGCGTCGAACAGCGTCATCATCTCGTCGCGCGTGAACAGCTCCTGGTCGCCGTGCGACCAGCCCAGCCGCACCAGGTAGTTCAGCACCGCGTCCGGGTGGAAGCCGAGCGCGCGGTACTCGACCACGCTCACGGCGCCATGCCGCTTGGACAGCTTCACCCCGTCGCTGCCGAGGATCATCGGCACGTGC
>JANNKD010000094.1:0-6296 GCA_031396115.1 Gammaproteobacteria bacterium | reverse complement strand
ACGCCGGCGCGGTGCAGGTGCTGCGCGACAAGGGCAAGAGCCTGTTGCCGGTCGGTGTGAAGCAGGTCGAAGGCGAGTTCGGCCGCGGCGACCTGGTGCTGTGTCTCGATCCGGAAGGCCGCGAGGTCGCGCGCGGGCTGGTCAACTACGATGCGGCGGAGTCCAGGCGCATCCTGGGCCTGGCCAGCTCCAAGGTGCAGGCAGCGCTGGGTTATCCGGGCGCGCCGGAGCTGATCCATCGCGACAACCTGGTGCTGTCACTGTAGGAGCGCCTCCTAGGCGCGATTGGGTCGCGCCAAGGTGGCGCTCCTACAAAGCAAAACGCCGGCTTTCGCCGGCATTTGGAAAAAGGTGTGCGTCCCCTTTTAGCCCAGGGCGCGGATGCGACCCGTGAGGCGGCTCTTGTGCCGCGCGGCCTTGTTGCGGTGGATCATGCCCTTGGCGGAATAACGGTCCAGCACCGGCACCATCTCCTTGTAGGCGGCTTCGGCTTTGGCCTTGTCCTTGGCGTCAATGGCCTTGATGACGTTGCGGATCAGGGTGCGGAACATCGAGCGTTGGGCGGTGTTTGCGGCGCGGGAGACGACGGCCTGACGGGCACGCTTTTTCGCCGAACGGATATTGGCCAAGGGGAAGCTCCGGGATGCTTTCGGGAATTCGAAGGGCGCGTAGTATTCTGACGGGGCGGGCCTTTGTCAATGCCCGGAAAATGAAGCGAAAAACGGCATTTCTGAGGCTCACTTGATGGCAGCCAGCCTGCTCAAATCCACGGGCGTCGTCAGCCTCATGACGCTGGCTTCGCGCCTGCTGGGCTTCGTGCGCGACATCCTGATGGCGGCCTTGTACGGCGTCAGCGCCGCCACGGACGTGTTCTTCGTCACCTTCCGCATCCCGAACCTGTTCCGCCGGTTGTTCGCGGAAGGCGCGTTCGCGCAGTCGTTCGTGCCGGTTCTGACCGAAGCCAGGGCCGTGCGCAACCCGGAGGAGGTCAGGGCGCTGGTCGACGCCGTCGCCGGCACGCTGGCCGGCGTGCTGCTGATCATCACCGCGCTCGCCGTGCTCGGTGCCCCACTTGTGCTGATGGTGTTCGCGCCGGGTTTCGTCGACCAGCCGGAGAAATTCGCGCTCGGCGTGGAGCTGCTGCGCTGGACCTTCCCGTACCTGCTGCTGATCTCGCTGACGGCGTTCCTTGGCGGCATCCTCAACGCCCATGGCAAGTTCGCCATGGCAGCGGTGAACCCGATCTGGCTGAACGTCTGCATGATCACGGCGGCCTGGTTTTTCGCGCCGTCGGTGGAGGCGCTCGCGATCTCGGTGCTGGCCGCGGGGCTGGTCCAGTTGCTGTTCCTGCTGCCGGCCGTCGCGCGCATCGGCCTGCTGCCGCATCCGCGCTGGGGCTGGCGCGATCCGCAGGTGCGCCGGATCATCACCTTGATGATCCCGATCATGATCGGGTCGTCCGCCTCGCAGTTCAGCCTGATCCTCGACACCATCATCGCCTCGTTCCTCGAGGGCGACGGCTACATCACCTGGCTGTGGTGGGGCGACCGTTTGATGGAATTCCCGCTCGGCACCTTCAGCATCGCCATCGCCACCGTGATCCTGCCGAGCCTCGCCGCGCAGCACGCGCGCGGGTCGCCAGCGGCCTACAGCGCCACGCTCGACTGGGGCCTGCGCATGGTGTTCCTGGTCGGCACGCCGGCCATGCTCGGCCTGCTGCTGCTGGCGGGACCGCTGGTCAGCACCTTGTTCCAGTACGGACGCGCGACGCCTCACGACGTGGAGATGGCGGCCTGGGCGCTGGCCGCGTACTCCTTTGCCTTCCTCGGCTTCTCCCTGGTCAAGGTGCTGGTGCCGGGGTTCTATGCGCGCCAGGAAACGCGGGCGCCGTTGCGCTACGCCTTCATCGCCTTCGGCTCGGGCATGGTGTGCAGCGTGACGTTCACGCTGATCGCCGTGCGTGCCGGGTTCGCCGCGCCGCACGCCGCGATTGCGCTGGCGACCGCGATGTCGGCCTGGATCAATGCCGGCCTGCTGTTCAAGCGCCTGCGCAAGGACGGCGTCTACGTGCCGGGCGCCGGATGGGGCCGCTTCGCCTTGCAGCTACTCGTGGCGAACGCGCTCATGGCAGCGCTGTTGCTGTACTTCGCCGGCGACCTCGCGGGCTGGACCGGCGCGCCCGCCCTGGAGCGCGGCGGCCGGCTGGCGCTGATCATCCTGGCAGCCATGGCCGTGTACTTCGGGGCCCTGTGGGCGCTGGGCGCCAGGCCCAGGGATTTCCGCCAAACCCACCCTTGATCCCGCGCCTGAGTTGTTATGATCACGGCCCTTTTTGACGGCTGCCCATGGAGCTGATCCGCGGTCTGCACAACCTGCGCCAACGCCACCGCGGCTGCGTGCTTTCGATCGGCAACTTCGACGGCTTCCATCGCGGGCACCAGGCGCTGATCGCGCGGCTCAAGCAGCACGCGGCACGCTTTGGCGTTCCGGTCGCGGTCCAGATTTTCGAGCCGACGCCGCGCGAGGTGTTCGCCAAGGCCGCCGCGCCGGGGCGGCTCGCGACGTTCCGCGACAAGCTGGCGCAGCTGCAGGCGGCGGGCGTGGATCGGGTGCTGTGCGTGCGGTTCAACCCGCGCTTCGCCGCGATCGAGGCCGCGCGCTACGTCGAGGACGTCCTGGTCGGCAAGCTCGGCGTGAAAGTCGTCGTGATTGGCGATGATTTCCGCTTCGGCGCCGGCCGCGGCGGCGACCTTGCGTTGCTGCAGACGCTCGGTGCGCGGCTCGGTTTCGAAGTCGAGGCGGTTGACGCGGTGATGGCGGGCGGCGAGCGCGTCAGCTCGAGCGCGGTGCGCGAGGCGCTGGCGCTGCCGGACCTGGCGCGCGCGGAACGGCTGCTCGGCCGGCCGTATGCGCTCGGCGGGCGCGTGCGCCGCGGCGCGCAGCTCGGGCGCAAGCTCGGCATGCCGACGGTGAACGTGCCGATGCGGCGCACGCCGGCGCTGCGCATGGGCGTATACGCGGTGCAGGTGCGCGCCGCGGGGCGCGAGTGGAGCGGGGTGGCCAACCTGGGCATCCGGCCCATGCTGCAGAAGGAGGGGCTGGAACCCCCCGACTGCGTGCTCGAGGCGCACGTGTTCGGCGAGCCGGGCTCGCTGTACGGCCAACAGGTCGACGTGCGGTTCATGAAGTTTTTGCGGGACGAGCAGCGCTTCGAATCGTTCGAGGCGCTGGCGGCCCAGATGCAGGAAGACGGCGCGCAGGCGCGCGCCGCGCTCCTCAAAACGTGATGAAGGCATGACCGTGGCTGACAAGGACTACAAGGACACGCTGAACCTGCCGGAAACGAAGTTTCCGATGCAGGCCAACCTCGCCCAGCGCGAGCCGCAGATGCTGGCGCGCTGGGAAACCGAGGTGCACTACGAGAAGGTCCAGGACGAGACCGCCGGCCGGCCGGCGTACTGGTTCGTGGACGGCCCGCCGTACGCCAACGGCGACATCCACATCGGCCACGTCGTCAACAAGGTGCTCAAGGACATCGTGGTCAAGGCCGCGCGCCTGTCGGGCCACTCCGCGCGGTTCATCCCGGGCTGGGACTGCCACGGTCTGCCGATCGAGCTGCAGGTCGAGAAGAAGCACGGCAAGGTCGGCGACAAGCTGGACGCAAGAACGTTTCGCGCCAAGTGCCGCGAGTACGCTACCGAGCAGATCGATCGCCAACGCGCGGACTTCAAGCGCCTCGGCGTGCTGGCCGACTGGGAGCGGCCGTACCTGACCATGGCGCAGGGCTACGAAGCCGAGCAGCTGCGCTCGCTGGCCAAAATTGTCGAGCGAGGCCACGTCGTGCGCGGCGCCAAGCCGGTGCACTGGTGCCTGGATTGCGGCTCCTCGCTGGCCGAGGCGGAAGTCGAGTACGAGGACAAGAAGTCGCCGGCCATCGACGTGAAGTTCATGGCGGTCGATCCGGACGAGGTGGCGAAGCGATTCAAGACGAAGGACGCCGGCGCCGTCGCGTTTGTAATCTGGACCACCACGCCGTGGACCCTGCCGGCCAACCAGGCCATCACGGTGCACCCGGAATTCGATTACGCGCTGGCGGAGGTCGAGGGCCACGGCCGCTTCATCGTGGCGGAGTCGTTGCTGGCCGCATTTGCGAAACGCCTCGGTGCGACTGCGACGCTGCTCGGTCGCGCCAAGGGTGAGGCGCTCAAGGGTCTGCGCGCGCGCCATCCGTTTGCCGAGCGCAGCGTGCCGCTGATCCTCGGCGAGCACGTCACGCTCGAGACCGGCACCGGCCTGGTGCACACCGCGCCCGCGCACGGCATCGAGGACTTCATTGTCGGCCAGGCCAACGGCCTGCCGGTGGACAACCCGGTCGGCGCGAACGGTGTGTTCGTCGCCGGCACGCCGCTGGTCGAGGGGCAGCATGTGCGCAAGGCCGATCCGATCGTGATCGAGGACCTGAAGGCGCGCGGCGCGCTGGCGCACCTGGCCGAGATCACGCACAGTTATCCGCACTGCTGGCGCCACAAGACGCCGCTGATCTTCCGCGCCACGCGCCAGTGGTTCATCTCGATGGACGCCAAAGGCCTGCGCGGCGACGCGCTCAAGGGCATCGCGGCGACGCAGTGGATCCCGGGCTGGGGCCAGGCCCGCATCGGCGAAATGGTCGCCGGGCGGCCCGACTGGTGCATCTCGCGCCAGCGCTACTGGGGCGTGCCGCTGGCGCTGTTCGTGGACAAGCAGAGCGGCGAGTTGCATCCGCAGATGGCTACCGTGCTGCGCAAGGTGGCGGACAAGATCCAGAAGGACGGCATCGAGGCCTGGTTCGGCTCGACCGGCGAGGACTGGCTGGGCAGCGAAGCGGCGCGCTACGACAAGCTCAACGACACGCTCGACGTCTGGTTCGACTCGGGCGTGGTGCACCAGTGCGCCTTCGCCACCACCGCGCCCGAGGCGATGAAGGACGGCCGCGCGCCGGTCGCCGACATGTATCTCGAGGGCTCCGACCAGCATCGCGGCTGGTTCATGTCCTCGCTGCTGACCAGCTCGGCGATGTACGGCCGCGCGCCGTACAAGGCGGTGCTCACGCACGGCTTCACCGTGGACGAGCAGGGCCGCAAGATGTCCAAGTCGCTCGGCAACGTCGTCGCGCCGCAGCAGGTGCTCAAGACCCTCGGCGCCGACGTCATGCGCCTGTGGGTCGCGGCCTCGGACTACAGCGGCGAGATCGCCATCTCCGACAACCTGCTCAAGCGCATGGCGGACGCCTACCGGCGCATCCGCAACACCGTGCGCTACCTGCTCGGCAGCCTGCGCGACTTCGACCCGGCGGCCGATGCCGTGCCGGTCGACGAGATGCTGGCCGTGGACCGTTGGGCGCTCGACGTCGCGCGCGCCCTGCAGGACGAGATCGCGGCCGCGTACCAGGCCGCGCAGTTCCACGTCGTCTACCAGAAGGTCCACAACTACGCCGTGGACCTGGGCTCGCTGTACCTCGACATCCTCAAGGACCGGCTCTACACGATGCAGCCGAAGAGCCTCGGGCGCCGCTCGGCGCAGACCGCGCTGTTCCACATCGCCGAGGCCTTCGTGCGCTGGATCGCGCCGATTCTTTCCTTTACCGCCGACGAGATCTGGCGCGAACTGCCGGGCGACCGCAGCGCGTCGGTGTTCTCGCAGACCTGGCATGCGTTTCCGCGAGGCGGCGCAGCCAAGGGACTCGACTGGGACACGCTGCGCGCCGTGCGGCTCGCCGTCGCCAGGATCCTCGAGGAGCTGCGCGTGAAGGGCGCGATCGGCCAGTCGTTGGCGGCGGAAGTCACCCTGTACGCCGAGCCCGGGCTGCAGCGGGCGCTGCAGGCTGCCGGCGACGAGCTGCGCTTCTGGTTCATCACCTCGCGCGCCGACGTGCGGCCCGCGGGTCCGCAGCCGGCCGCGGCGCTGGCCGCGGCACTGGACAGCGGCGGCACGGTCTGGATCGAGGCGAAGGCCTCGGCCGCGCCCAAGTGCGAGCGCTGCTGGCACCGGCGCCCGGAGGTCGGTAACAATAAGCAACATCCCACCCTGTGCGACCGCTGCGTCGAGAACGTCGCAGGCGCGGGCGAAGTCCGCAGGTTCATCTAGGTCATCCCCGTGGCATTCCAATACAAGAACGTCTACTGGCTCTGGGTTTCGGCAGCCGTCATGCTGCTGGACCAGGTCACCAAGCAGCTGGTGGTGCGCAACCTCGGCTGGTTCGACGTGCAGCCGGTCATGCCGCACCTGAACCTGGTGCACATGCACAACACCGGCGCGGC
>JANNKD010000060.1:0-4255 GCA_031396115.1 Gammaproteobacteria bacterium | reverse complement strand
CTTGATCGGCAAGGCTGACCAGCAGGCCTACAAGGTGACGACGCCGGTGGCGACGATCGGTATCCGCGGCACCGACTACGAAGTCGAGCTGTGCGCGGGCGACTGCCCGTCGCAAGCGCAAGCCGGCCTCGGCACGATGGTGGCGGCGAGCGACCTGCTGGCCCAGACCGACGCGCCCGCCGACGCGCCGCAGGGCGGCGTGATCCTGGCCACGCATGAAGGTTCGATCGAAGCGCAGACCGCGAGCGGCGCGACGTTCCGCGTGGACGCCGGGCAGGTCGGCGTGATGCTGGCCAGCGGCCAGACCTTCATGCTGCCGGCCGTGCCTGACTCGATGCTGATCAATCCGGCGCCAAGCCCCGAGGCCTGCAAGTGAATCCCTACGGCAAGACCGCGCTGATCACCGGCGCGTCGAGCGGCATCGGCGCGGCGTTTGCCGAAGCGCTCGCGATCCAGGGCCTCGACCTGATCCTGGTGGCGCGCTCGGAGGACAAGCTGCGCGCGCTGGGCAAGCAACTCGCCGAAGTGCACTCGCGCCGCGTCGAAGTCGTCATCGCGGACCTCGGCCTCGCCGGCAGCGCGCAGAAAGTCCACACCGCGGCCGAGGCGCTCGGCATGCCGGTCGACCTGCTGATCAATAACGCCGGCTGCGGCACGGCCGGCACGTTCATCAAGCAGGACGCCGAGCGCGAGCGCCAGGAAGTGCTGCTCAACGCGGCGGCCGTGGTGGACATGACGCACGCGTTCCTGCCGGCGATGGTCGAGCACAAGCGCGGCGGCATCATCAATGTCGCCTCGGTGGCCTCCTTCCAGCCGCTGCCCTACATGGCCGTGTACGCCGCGACCAAGGCCTTCGTGCTGTCCTTCAGCCAGGGCGTGCGCGGCGAGGTGCGGGGCAAGGGCGTGCGGGTGCTGGCCCTGTGTCCGGGTCCGGTGGACACGCCGTTCTTCGAGGCCACCGGCAACGTGAAGCTGCGCAAGACGGTGCCCAAGGCCACGATGATGTCGGCCGAGGACGTGGTGAAGGACGCCCTGCGGGCGTTCAAGGCGGGCCGTTCGGTGGTCGTGCCCGGCATTGCCAACAAGCTGCTCACTACGGGCACGCGGTTCGTGCCGCGCGACCTGCTCTCGGCCATGACCGCGATGGTGATGAAGCGCTGACCCGCGAGGCGAGTGTTGCGTCGCAACATATTGACGCCCCCGACACCCATTCAGTTAAACTTCGCGCCCGCGCGGGAGAGGTGGGGCTCGATGTCATCGATGGTGAGTGGCCCCGCGGCTTCGACAGGGGCGCAGCGAGCCAGCTGGCGGACGACGGTCGGCGTGGCGATTGCACTGCAGTGGGCCGTCATCCTGGTGCTCTCCGGGGTTGCCTGGATCTGGGGTGACCGGGCGGCGCAGTCGCTGCTGCTCGGCGGCGTCGCGGTGGCAGGTCCGAATGCGCTGCTGGCGTTGTGGCTGACGCTGCGCTTGTACCGGAGCGGTCCGGTCGGCGTGGCAGGCATGCTCGGGGGCGAGTTGCTGAAGCTGGGGATGACGGTCGCGCTGCTGGTGATCGTCGTGGTCGCGCTGAAATCGCAAATTGCGTGGCTGGCGCTGATCGTCGGGGTGGTCGCGGCGCTGAAGGCGCAGTGGCTGGCGGTGTGGTTCACCAGAAATTCTTAGGGTCGCAATGTCCGCTGAAGACACGGAGCAAGTGGCAGAAGCCGCCGCGCAGCACGGCGAGCACGCCATGACGCCCGCCAACTACATCGGCCACCACCTCAAGTTCCTGCAGACGCCGGTCGGCGACGGCGGCAGCTTCTGGACCCTCAACGTCGACACCCTGATCACATCCACCCTGCTGGGCGTGCTGGTGCTCGGTTTCATCACCTGGGTGGTGCGCGGCGCCACCGCCGGCGTGCCCAGCGGGCGCCAGGCCCTGGTCGAATTCGTGGTCGAGTTCGTCAACAACCAGGTCAAGGGCATCTTCGACAAGAGCTACACGTTCGTCGCGCCACTGGCGCTGACGGTATTCCTGTGGGTGTTGTTCATGAACGCCATGGACTTCCTGCCCGTGGACATCATCAACGAGTTCGTGTTCAAGCCGTTGCACATCCCCGAGTTCCGCCTCGTGCCGACGGCCGACGTGAACACCACGTTTGCGCTGGCGTTGTCGGTCTGGTTCCTGATGATCGGCTTCGCGATCAAGGCCAAGGGCCTCGGCGGTTTCCTGCACGAGCTCTACGCGGCGCCGTTCGGCGAGCCCAGGTTCACCAAGAACCCGCTGAGCTGGATCGGGGCCCCGCTGCTCGCGCTCGCGAACTTCGCGATGCAGATGATCGAGTACGTGTCGAAGCCGCTGTCGCACAGCCTGCGACTGTTCGGGAACATGTACGCCGGCGAAATCATTTTCCTGCTGCTGTGGTTGCTGGCCGCCACCGGAGCCGTCCACTGGTGGCTTGCCAGCGTCTTCTTCGGCGCGATCTGGGCTTTGTTCCACATCCTGATCGTGATCCTGCAGGCCTACATCTTCATGATGCTGACCGTCGTCTACATCTCCCTGGCGCACGAGCACCACTAGCGCGCGCCGGATCCACTCCCGTTTCACCGCTCGTTACAGAGGAAAGTCACAATGGAAAAACTTCAGCTCCTGGCCATGGTTCAGGCCTACACCGGCATCGGCATCGGCCTGATGATCGGCCTCGGCGCGCTCGGCGCCTGCGTCGGCGTCGGCATCATGTGCTCCAAGTTCCTGGAGGGCGCCGCGCGCCAGCCGGAACTCGCCGGCATGCTGCAGGGCAAGGTGTTCCTGCTGCTCGGCCTGATCGACGCGTCGTTCATCATCGGCGTCGGCCTGGCGATGATGTTCGCGTTCGCGAACCCTCTGGCAACCGCGTTCATCGGGCAGTAAGCCGTCCGTAGCGGTCCCATCGAGGTGCGGGCATGAACATCAACCTGACGTTGTTCGCGCAGGCCGCGGTTTTCGCGATCCTGATCGTGGTGGCGTGGCGCTGGCCGTGGCGCTGGCTCATGGAGATGGTTGACGAGCGCAACCAGCGCATTGCCGACGGCCTCGCGGCCGCCGACAAGGGCAACCGCTCGCTGGCCGAGGCGTCCGCGAAGAGCGAGGAGCAGCTCAAGGCCGCCCGCGTGCAGGCGCAGGACATCCTGTCCGGTGCCAACAAGCAGGCCGGAGTGATGGTCGAGCAGGCCAAGGGCACGGCGCAGGGCGAGGCCGAGCGCATCAAGGCCGCCGCGCACGAGGAAGTGGAGCGCGAGGTCACCCGCGTCAAGGAAGCGCTGCGCAAGCAGGTCGGCGAGCTGGCCGTGGCCGGCGCCGCGCAGATCCTCAAGCGCGAGATCAACGCCCAGACCCACGCCGACGTCATCAAAGAGCTGGCGGCGAAAATCTGATGATGCCCATCCGAATTCGTCATTCCCGCCCCTTTCGTCATTCCCGCGAAAGCGGGAATCCAGTCTGGATGCCCGCTTCCGCGGGCATGACGGAGTAACTCGTGGCCGAACCCAGCACGCTGGCCCGCCCGTACGCCAAGGCCGTCTTCGAGCTGGCCCGCGACGAGCAGAAGCTTGCCGAGTGGTCGGCGCTGCTGGCGGGCCTGGCGACTGCGGTGCGCGACAAGAGCGTCGCCGCCGCCATCGGCCATCCGGCCGTCGGCCGCGGCGCGCTGGCCGAGGTGCTGATCCAGGTCATGGGCAGCAAGGCGACCGAGCAGTCGAAGAACCTGCTGCGCCTGCTGTCCGAGTACAACCGGCTGAAGCTGGCGCCGATGCTGGCCGAGCAATTCGAGGCGCTGCGCGCCGAGCACGAGCACCGCGTGGACGTGCAGATCGTGTCGGCCGCGCCGGTGGATGCGGCGCAGCAGAAAACGCTGGTGGATGCGGTGAAGAAGAAACTGAATCGCGACGTGAACGTCGAGTGGAAGACCGATCCGTCGCTGATCGCCGGCGCGCAGATCCGCGCGGGCGACACGGTGATCGACGGCAGCATTTCGGGCGAGCTGGCGCGGTTGCGCCAGGCGCTGGTTGGATGAATTTTTATCAACTGGGGTCGCGCCTAAGAGGCGCTCCTACATGGGAACTGAACACATGCAATTGAATCCTTCGGAAATCAGCGACCTCATCAAGTCCCGCATCAAGAATTTCGAGGCGGCGACCGAGGCGCGCAACACCGGCACGATCGTGTCGCTGCAGGACGGCATCGTCCGTGTCCTCGGCCTGTCCGACGCCCTGCAGGGCGAGATGCTCGAGTTCC
>JANNKD010000045.1:0-4460 GCA_031396115.1 Gammaproteobacteria bacterium | reverse complement strand
GCGACCGATTCGTGCAAACCCCGTCGCGCCAAGGTGGCGCTCCTACAAACGCGGACTGGGCGGCGCGCTCGCTCGCGCGGGTCTGGCATCCGTGCACGCAGATGAAGGACCACGAGGCGCTCCCATTGGTGCCGATCAAGTCGGCGCAGGGGGCCTGGCTGGAGGACTTCGAGGGCAAGCGTTACCTCGACGCCATCAGCTCGTGGTGGACGAATCTATTCGGCCACCGCCATCCGCTGATCGTCGAGCGCATGAAGCAGCAGCTCGACCGGCTCGACCACGTGCTGCTGGCGGGCTTCACGCACGAAGGCGCGGTCACGCTGGCCGAGAAACTCTGCGCGATCGCACCGAAGGGCCTGACCAAGTGCTTCTACAGCGACAACGGCAGCTCGGCCGTCGAGGTCGCGCTGAAGATGAGCTTCCATTACTGGCGCAACGCGGGGCAGACCGGCAAGACGCGCTTCATCGCGCTGGAAAACAGCTATCACGGCGAGACGCTCGGCGCGCTCGCGGTCGGCGGTCCGAGCATGTACCGCGACACCTACCAGCCCCTGCTGATGAAGCCGATCCACGTGCCCTCCCCCGACTGCTTCAACCGCGCCGGCGGTGAAGCCTGGGAGGACTACAGCCGGCGGCAGTTCGTGCACATGCAGGTGGCGCTCGAGCGCCACGCCAAGGAAGTCTGCGCGGTCATCGTCGAGCCGCTGGTGCAGTGCGCCGGCGGCATGCGGATGTACCACCCGGTGTACCTGCGCATGCTGCGCGAGGCCTGCGACCGTCACGGCGTGCACCTGATCGCCGACGAAATCGCCACCGGCTTCGGCCGCACCGGCAGGATGTTCGCGATGGAATGGGCCGCCACCGGGCCCGCAGGGCCCGGTCAGAGCAGTGTTTCGCCGGACTTGATGTGCCTGTCCAAGGGCCTGACCGGCGGCACGTTGCCGCTGGCCGTAACGCTGGCGACGGAGCAGATCTACCAGGCCTTCTACGACGACTGGAAATCCGGCAAGGCCTTCCTGCACTCGCACAGCTACACCGGCAACGCGCTGGCCTGCGCGGCGGCGCTGGCGACACTGGAGATTTTTGGCAAGCAGGACTGGATGGCGGAGAACCGCAACCACGGCCACCTGCTGTGGATGAGCGTCGCCGGGCTGCTCAAGCACCCGAACGTGGCCGAGGTCCGGCAACAGGGCATGATCCTCGCCATCGAGCTGGCGGCCGACGCGCGCGCGCGCAAGCCCTTCCCCGCCGCCGAGCGCCGCGGCCGGCGTGTCTACGAATACGGACTGGCCAAGGGCGTGCTGTTGCGGCCGCTGGGCGACGTCATCTACTTCATGCCGCCGTATATCCTGACCGGCGAGGAAGTGAAACTGATGAGCCAGACCGCCATCGAAGGCATCGAGCAGGCCGTGAAATGAGCGAGCCGCGCGTTTACGTGGACATGGACCTCAACGTCGGCACCCCCGCGACCCTGCCGGAGGCGGCCTACCATCACCTGGTCGTCGTCCTGCGCCGGATCCCGAACGACCGGGTGACCCTGTTCAACGGCCGCGGCGGCGAGTACGCCGGCAGGGTTGAATCGGTAGCCCGGCGCAAGCTCACGGTGCACATCGAGGAGCTGCGCGAGATCGAGCGCGAGTCGCCGCTGCCGGTGACGCTGGCGCAGGCCGTGTCCAAGGGCGAGCGCATGGATTACTCGATCCAGAAGGCGGTCGAGCTCGGCGTGACCTCGATCCAGCCGCTGGTGACCGATCACGTCGTGGTGCGGCTCGACGCCGAGCGCTGGGCGCGCAAGCAGGAGCACTGGCAGGGCGTGGCGATCGCGGCCTGCGAGCAGTCGGGCCGCACGCGCATCCCCGCCGTGCTGCCGGTGGCCGAGCTGCGCGACTGGCTGAATACCTGTCCGCCCGAGGCGCTGCGGCTGGTGCTCTCGCCGGCGGCCGCGCCGGTGGCGCTGAAACGCAATGCGGGCCAGCCGGTGGTGCTGCTGGTCGGGCCCGAGGGCGGGCTGTCCGAGGTCGAGCTCAAGCTCGCCGACCTCGCCGGCTTCGCCGCGCTGTCGCTCGGACAGCGCGTGCTGCGCACCGAGACTGCCGGCGTCGTCGTCCTGTCCATCCTGCAATCGAAGTTCGGAGACTTGTCGTGCTGATCAGCCAGGCAAAGATCGTCAACGAAGGCAAGGTGATCGAGGGCGACGTGCTGGTCAAGGGCCAGCACATTGCGAAGATCGCGCCCTTCATCGCGGCGCCGCCGCGCACCAAGGTGATCGACGCCAAGGGCAAGCTGCTGCTGCCCGGGGTCATCGACGATCAGGTGCATTTCCGCGATCCGGGATTCCCGGCCAAGGGCGACATCGCGAGCGAATCCGCGGCGGCGGTCGCCGGCGGCACCACCTCGTTCATGGACATGCCGAACACGGACCCCAAGACCGTGACGCATGAGCTGCTCAAAGCCAAGTACGCCTCCGCCGAGAAGCGCGCGCACGGCAACTTCGCGTTCTACTTCGGCGCGACCAACGACAACGTGGAATTGGTCAAGGCGCTGAAGAAGAACGACGCTTGCGGCGTGAAGGTGTTCATGGGCGCCTCGACCGGCAACATGCTGGTCGACAACCCCGAGGTGCTGGAGAAGATCTTCGCCAGCACCGAGCTGCTGATCGCGACCCACTGCGAGGACACGCCGACCATCAAGGCGCTCGAGGAACAGGCCCGCGCCAGGTACGGCGAGGACGTGCCGCCCGCCGAGCACGCCAACATCCGGCCGGTGGAGTGCTGCTACAAGTCGAGTTCGCTGGCGGTGGGCCTGGCGCGCAAGCACGGCGCCAACCTGCACGTGTTGCACCTGACCACGGCCAAGGAGCTGGAGCTGTTCACGCCCGGCGATCCGCGCATCACCGCCGAAGCCTGCGTGCACCACCTGTTCCTGAATGAGACCGCGTACAAGAAGCTCGGCCATCGGGCCAAGTGCAATCCTTCGATCAAGACCGAGGCTGATCGCAAGGCGCTGGTGCAGGGCGTGAAGGACGGGCGCATCACGCTGATCGCCACCGACCACGCGCCGCACACGGCCGAGGAAAAGGCGCAGAGCTACTTCAAGGCGCCGTCCGGCCTGCCGGTAATCCAGCACTCGCTGCTGATGATGCTGGAGCTGGTCACGCGCGGGGAGTTGGACCTCAAGACCGTCGTGAATCGCATGTGCCACGTGCCGGCGCAGCGCTTCGGCGTGAAGGACCGCGGTTACGTGCGCGAAGGCGCCTACGCCGACCTGGTGCTGGTGGATCCCAAGACGCCGCACCGGGTGACGAAGGAGTCCCTGCTCTACCGCTGCGCCTGGTCGCCGTTCGAAGGGCAAGAGTTCAGCCACTCGATCGCCTCGACCTGGGTCAATGGCGAGCTGGCCTGGGACGGCAGCAAGGTCTCCGCCAAGCCGCACGGCAAGCGCCTGGACTTCGCATGACCAAAAAGGGGACGCACGCAATTAAAAAATACGTGCGTCCCCTTTTTCGGTGTGGGTGGGCGGGCACCGACCCGCTCTACGTCGCCTACCACGACAAGGAATGGGGCCGGCCGGTGCGCGACGATCGCGTGCTGTTCGAGTTCCTGGTCCTTGAAGGGGCGCAGGCCGGGCTGGCCTGGATCACCATCCTGCGCAAGCGCGAGGGCTACCGGAAGGCCTTCGCCGGCTTCGATCCACGCAAAGTGGCGCGGTTCACGCCGGCACGCGCTCGCGCGCTCATGAAGAACCCCGGCATCGTGCGCAATCGCCTGAAGATCGCATCCACGATCTCGAACGCCAAAGCCTTCCTCGCCGTGCAGAAGGCCTTCGGCTCCTTCAGCAACTATCTCTGGGCATTCGTCGCCAACCAGTCCGTCGTCAATCGTCCGCGCTCATCCAAGCAAGTCCCCGCCAGCACGGAACTGTCCGACCGGATCAGCCTGGACCTGAAGAAGCGCGGTTTCCGTTTCGTCGGCTCGACGATCGTGTACGCCTACCTGCAGGCGGTGGGCGTGGTGGATGACCACGTGCGGGACTGCTTCCGTTGTAGGAGCGCCTCCTAGGCGCGATTCAGTTCGCCAGCTTCCAGCGCGTCCCCTGCGCTGAATCCTCGAGCACGACGCCCATCCCGGCGAGCTGCGCCTTGATGCGATCGCCCTCGGCGTAGTTCTTGGCCTTGCGCGCGGCGGTGCGCGCGTCAATCAACCGTTGAATCTCGGTTGCGTCCACGCCCTTGCCCGCCGGCGCCCACTTGAACCAGGCCTCGGGCGATTGCTGCAGCAATCCAAGCAACCCAGCCGCATCCACCAGCGCGGCCTTGATCTTCGGATGATCGCTCGCCGGCGAGGTGTTGGCCGCGTGCGCCAGTTCGAACAACTCCGCCAGCGCCATCGGCGTGTTGAGATCGTCCTCGAGCGCTTCGATGAACGCCGCCGGCGCCTTGACGCCGGGCGCGCCCGTCACCG
>JANNKD010000018.1:0-6047 GCA_031396115.1 Gammaproteobacteria bacterium | reverse complement strand
GCAGACGACAAGGCCGGCTGTCGCCGGCGCGCGCGCAAATCGTCCCCCCGACTGTGACACTTAGTCAGCCCCCTGATACAGCCTTCCTGCCCAATGCGACCGTGAGTCTACTCGCTATTCACTGCCAACAACAACCAAAATTTGATCAGAACCTGTAGGAAATTTCCCCATACACCTGCGTTGAATCCTGCTCGTCGCTTGATACTGGTGAAGAAATTGGCGACGCCGCCTGGATCAAAAAGTTGAAAGTTCCGGGAATGCCGAACTGCAGGCCGAGGCCATATCCCGACAGGTCGTACTTGGTGGATCCCTCGGTGTCCTCGCCCTGCGCGAAGTCGTAGAACAGCAGGACCGAGAACAGGTCGCCCCACGAGCGGCCGAACGGGCCCGCCGCGCGCGAAAACCCCGGCGCCTGCGCGCGATATTCCAGCGAAGCAAACATGCCGGTGTCGGTCAGCACCGCACCGACCGGGAACGCGCGCACGGCGTCGGGCCCGGCGAGCGCGAACTGCTCGAGCGGGCTGAGCACGTTGCTGGTCTGCTGCGTGCGAACGCGGAACACGCCGGTCTGCGTCTCGCCGATGGACTGCAAGCGCGCGTAACGCAGCTCGAAGATCGAGAAGTTCTCGTCGACGCTGCTGCCGCTGCCGAAATCGCCGCCAAAACCCTGGCGGATCTTGAACGTGCCCTGGTCAACGCCCTTGTAGACCGTGTCGATGCGGTCGCCCGAGAGTTCGGCCACCGCGACGGGGTACTTGTCGTCGCTGATCGGGAGCAAGCCGCCGACGGCGGTCAGCTCGGATTCCTTCTGCGCGAGCAGCAGGCCGGCGCGGGCGTTGGCAAAGCGGTAACGCATGAAGCGCCAGTCCGCGCCCAGTTCGACGATGGATGTCGTGCCCTCGAGATCGAGCAGTTCCAGCGGCCCGGCCACGGCGAACTGGTTCTGGCTGTAGCCGATGAAGGTGCCGAAGCCACGCGGCCCGATCGGCAGGCGATACAGCAACGAGCCGAAGGTCGTGTTGTTCGGGTTGGTGGCCTGCAGGATCGTCAGGTCCATCTCGTCGCCGAAACCGAAGGGGTTCTTCCAGGCCGCGTCGAAGCGGCCGCGGTAAGTGCCGGTGAACTCGTTGCCGTAGTTGTCCGCGCCGACCGAGAACCCGAAGCTGTCTTCTTCGAGCACCTGCAGCACCAGCTTGGTCTCGCCGGTTGCGGCGCCCGGCCTGAACGTGCCGAACAACCTGACGCCCGGGTAGTCCTGCGTGTAGAGCAACGCGCTTTCCACCGTATCGCGCTGCGGTACGGTACCGATCAGACCGGCCGAGGGTTTTCTGAGAATGTTCGGGTCGTAATCCTTGGCGTTCTCGACCGTAACTTCGGTGATCTTGCCCTCAACGACCTGGAGGTGAACGATCGCGTCCTCTGCGATCGTTTGCACCGGCAGGAAGGACTTGGCGACCAGGTAGCCCTTGCCGCGATAGAACGTCGTCACTTCATCGGCCACACGCACCATGTGGCCCACGGTCATGCGCGCCTCGGCGGCGCCATTGGTGAATTTGGCGAAGGCGGCGTCCGCCGCGCCCTGCACGCTTTCCTGGCTGATGCCGGCTTCCAGGTTCGGGGTCACGCCGTCGACCACGAAGCCACGCACCAGCAAGCGCGGGCCCGACTCGGGATCGAAAGGCCGTTCGGCTACGCGCGGAATTTCCTTGCCGCCGCGGTCACTTGGCGGCGCGGCAAGGAACTCTTCGTAGGGCAGCTTCTGGAGCGGGCAGCCGGGGCCGGAACACCCCGGATCTTCGACCGGGCATTCCTGGGCCTGCGCCGCAAGCGACACAGTTCCCAGAGCTAAGGCGCACAAAAAACCCGCGTGCCGCAAGGACACAGCCCCCCCTTTTCCCGGACCCCCCAAGACCTGGCGACGTGCGGACCGCACGGCCAAGGCGCGCAGTATACCGACGGGAATAGCGTTAAACATGGCTAGTTATCCAGTTCCTGGGCGAATCGCACCAACAGATCAAGGCGCTGCCGGTCTTCCGGCAACGCGTCAGGCGAAACCAGCTGCGATTCCGCCTGAAGGTTCTGCTCCAGCTTGTGGCGCAGGGTGCGGATGGCGGGCTCCTCGCGGGCCCGCGTGCGGTCGTCCGGCGACAGCGCCCGCCACGGCACGAGCACGGCCTCGACCTGGGCCGCCTCCCACGCGTTGAGCGCCAGGAAATCATCCGCGGCCTTGCGCGCCGCCAGCACGGCCGCGCTCGGTGGCGGCTGCGCCGGTATCGCCGCCGGCGCGATCACCGGCGCCTTCTTCGACCCGAACGTCACATACGCGCTGGCCACGATGCCGATGATCACGGCGAGCCCGATCAGCAAGAACTTGGGAGTGTTGCTGTCCTCGACCTGGGCGGCCACGCGCTGCGTCGGCGGCGGCCGCGGTGACACCTTGCCCTTCAGCGAGCCGGGCGACGTCGTTACGTCGCGCTCGTTCCAGCTCTCCAGCAGCATGCGGCGCCGCGCACGGTATTCCTCGGGCTGAACCATGCCGAGGCGATATTCCTCGCCCAGCTGTCTCAGCGCATCGTTGATCCGCGCCTCATGGCTCATGCCCGCCACATCCCCCTAATTAGTGCGCGTCAGCCCATCTCGCGTACGAGACGGACGCCGATGGTGTTGTTCTCGCCGCCGCTCTCGCGCGCATCAAGGCCGCAGCGGCTGGTCGGAACGTTGAAGTGTCCACCGCGGACCTGCCCGTTATCGACATACTCCGCCACGTTGCCGATCGCATTCACCACGCCCCAGGGATTGGCGCTACCCGTGGTCGCCGGCACTGCCAGGCCGCCTTTGATCTGCGAGCCGCCGGACATCACGATGCAGTTGAAGCCGCTGGCGTCGCCGGCTCCTGCACCGCCCGCGCCCGCCGCCTGCGCCCACTCTGCGTCGGTCGGCAACCGGTAGGTGAAGCCGGTGGTCTCCGTCATCCAGGCGGCATATGCCTTGGCGAGCGCGAGGTTCATGTTCGTGCGCGGCAGCGCGTCATTACCGCTCTCGGCCTTGCACTTGCCGGTGGCCGTGCAGAACGCGTTGAACTGGGCGACCGTGACCTCGTACTTGGTGACGGCGAAGTAGCCGCCGCCCGGACCGGGCACGACCACCAGGCGCGGCCCCGGGGCGCCGGCGACGTCGTCCTGGCAGGTCGCGCGAGCGCTCTTGCCGAAGGTCGAGAAGCTCGGACTGCAGGTATCCACGCCCGGCGCCCGGCGCGCGCGCCGCGCCTCGGAGGGCAGGCTCGCTGAAGGCGTACCGGACGCGGCGGCCGCGGTCGTCGTCGTCGTCGACGCCGCCGCTGCCTCAGTAATGACGAGCCCCGACAACTGCGTGTTCTGCGGGAACACCTTCAGCCACTCGTCCTTGGCTTTCCTGGTCGCAGCCGGATCGGTCCTGGCCAGCGACGTCAGGCGGCTGATGAGCGTGGTCTGCACGTCGTTGTAGACCTTGGCGTAACGCGTGGCGTCGGCGACGCGCACGGTCTCGAACGCGGCCTTGATCTTGTCCGCGTTGGCCGTCGCCGGATCGCCGGCGGCTGTGGTCAGCGCCTGCACATTGCCTTCCAGCTTGAACGTGCCTTCGGCTTGCTTGAGCGTCGCCAGCCCAGGGGCGGCCTTGAGGCCGTCCTGCACGAACTTCAACGCGCTGTCGTAGCGGCCCTGCTCGGCTTGCTTGGTGGCCTGACGCAAGTAGGCCTCGCCCAGCGCCTTCGGGCCATCGCCCGACAGGAACGGATCGTTAGCCGGCAGGAACGCGCGCAACTTGTCGAGGGCCACCTGCGCGCCACGGATGTCGTTGGCGTCGGCGTTCACCTTCAGCGTGCGCTTCAGCGTCTCGGCTTCGGCGACGGCCGCTTTGCGCGCGTCGTCCGCCTGCTGCACCTTGCGCGCCTCGCCCAGGCGGCCGAGTTCCTTCATCAGGTTCGGCATGCCGGTGAACATCTTCGCGTTGTCGGCGATCATCTGGCCGCCAACCAAATCCTTGGCCTCGACCTTGGCGGCGAGTTGCCCGGCGTACGCGTCGGCGAGCGCGACCTTGGCCTGCATCGTCTCGGGCGAGGTATCGCCCGTCAGCTTGGCCATCGAGGCGTTCACGCCGACCTGCCATTCGGCCGTGAACAACGGGTTCTTCGCCAGCTTCATCAGTTCGGCCTTGGCATCGGCCGCCGTCATCTTCTCCATCAGCTCGCGTTGCTTGGCCTCGGCCAGCTTCAACTCGTAGCCCTGCTTCACGCTCTGCTGCAACGCGATGAGGTCCTTGTCCTCCGGGAATACCTTGACCGCCGTCGTGACGCGCTTGCCGGCGGTGAGGTAGTCCTTCGCCTCCGCCGCGTTGCGCGCGTCGGCCGTGTAGCGGCCGAGCAGCTTCTTGTCGTTCAGCAGGTCGTTCTTCGGATCGATCTGCCGCACGATCGCGACGGTCTCGACGATGTTGGGCGACTTGTCCTCATAAATGCGGTTGGCGTCGACGTGCTCGGTGAAGGCCGTGTTCAGCTGTTTCAGCTGGTCGTTCTTTTCCGTTTCGAGCCGATCGAGGTTGTCCGCGACCGCCGCCGAATCCGGATACAGCGCCTTGGCGGCGTTCAGGACTTCGAGGGCCTTCGGATGGGCGTACTTGGGCGGCTTGGCCGCCAGATCCCAATTGCTGTTGGCGACGGCGAAGAAATAGTTCTGGATGTCCTTGGAGCCCTTCTGCATCGCGGTTTCTTTCTCGGCCGGCTTCATCGCATCCAGCGCCGCAATCGCCGCGGTCGTATCCGGGAAGGTGCTCTGGGCGAACTGCGCAATCATGCCGTCGACGCGCTTGCCGCTCAGGTACGGCAACAGGCCGCCGAAGATGCCCACCAGCAGCAGGATCGCGGCGACGCCGCCGCCCATGATCGGCACCATGTAATCCTTGACGGTGCGCGCCCGCATCCCCTCGAGGAAGTCGTCGCAGGTCTTGCAGCGGTCCTCGCGCTTGAATGCAACCGACTTCTGCAGCGTCTTCTGCTGCCCGCGCTGCAGCCCCGGCACGATGGGAGGCTTCATGCCCTCCTTCATCACCTGCTCGGCGTTCTTCTTGGCGAACGGGTGCTTGCCGGTGAGAATTTCGTAGGACGTGATGCCCAGGGCGTAGATGTCGTCGATCAGCTCTGGCGGCTGGCCCTGGATCATCTCGAGCGACGCGTACGCCGGCGTCAGCGCGCCGAGTTCGCCGGCGTCGAACACCGTGGTCTCGCCCTTGCTGTCGGCACCGGACTTCGCGGCGCGCGCGATGCCCATGTCGAACAGCTTCGGGATCAGGTCCG
The DNA here is from genome assembly GCA_031396115.1 of Gammaproteobacteria bacterium. Taxonomy (GTDB): domain Bacteria; phylum Pseudomonadota; class Gammaproteobacteria; order Nevskiales; family Nevskiaceae; genus JACPFV01. Next base: position 718 of record JANNKD010000018.1, on the reverse strand, counting down.
ACGTCATCATCACGTTGCCGGGCTTGAAGTCGGAGTGAACGATGTTGTCGCGATGGGCGCGGCCCAGGCCGCGCGCGAGGCCAGCGATCACCGGCCAGCCCTTGTCCCAGGGCATGCCGTTCGGGTGCTTCTTGATGACGTCCTTCAGCGATCCGCCTCCGTGGGTTCGAATCCCACCCCCTCCGCTGTGACGGCACCCCTGACCGACGACAACGCGATGCGACTGGCGCTCGACCAGGCGGCCGCCGCCGCTGTGCACGGCGACGTGCCGATCGGCGCCGTGGTGGTACGCGACGGCGAACTGATCGCCGCCCGGCACAACGAGCGCGAGTTGACGGGTGATCCCACGGCCCATGCCGAAGTGTTGGCGATGCGCGATGCCGCCGTGGTCGTCGGTCACTGGCGCTTGCTCGACTGCACGCTGTTCGTCACCTTGGAGCCATGCGTGATGTGCGCCGGCGCAGTCGTGAACGCCCGCCTCGCACGTCTGGTGTTCGCGGCGACCGATCCCAAGGCCGGCGCAGTCACCAGCTTGTACGAGGTGTGCGGCGATCAACGGCTCAACCATCGACCACCGGTCACGGCCGGCGTGTTGGGCACCGAGGCGGGCGCCCTGCTGCGTGCCTTCTTCGCCAGCCGCCGGACGTAGCAGCCCATCGGAGTGTTTGGGGCCACCCCGGGTGGGCGCGAGACACTCGTTCGAACGAGAAGCCGGCGG
>JANNKD010000332.1:0-14754 GCA_031396115.1 Gammaproteobacteria bacterium | reverse complement strand
GTGGACGCGATCGTGCGCCACGGCGGCGACCGCGTCGGCCTCGAGGCCGGCAGCAAGCCGGAACTGGCGGCGGTGCTCGGGCTGGCGCGCCCCGGCGCCATCGTCGTGTGCAACGGCTACAAGGATCGCGCCTACATGCGCCGCGCGCTGATCGGCCAGAAGCTCGGCCATCGCGTCTACATCGTGGTGGAGAAGAACAGTGAGCTGCCGCTGCTGCTGGACGAGGCGCGCGCGCTGAAGGTCGAGCCGCTGATCGGCCTGCGCGTGCGGCTCGGCAATTCCGCGAGCACGCAGCAGAACACCGGCGGCGAGAAGGCCAAGTTCGGCCTGGCCGCGGCGCAGGTGCTGGAAGCGGTCGAAACGCTGAAGGCGGCCGGCAAGCTCGGCTGCCTGCGCATGGTTCATTTCCACCTCGGCTCGCAGGTCGCCAATGTCGCCGACATCCAGCGCGGCCTGCGCGAGGCGGCGCGCTATTACGTGGAGCTGCGCGCGCTCGGCGCGCCGCTCGACCTGGTGGACGTCGGCGGCGGCCTGGGCGTGGACTACGACGGCACGCGCAGCCGCTCGTTCTGCTCGATCAACTATTCGCTGCGCGAGTACGCGCTCACCATCGTGCGCACGCTGCAGGACGCCTGCCGGGACGCCGGCCAGCCCGAGCCGAACATCGTCTCGGAATCGGGGCGCGCGCTGACCGCGCATCACGCGGTGCTGGTCACCTCGGTGGTGGACCACGAGTCCCCTCCGGCGACCGCGCCGGCCGCGCCGGCGCCGGGCGATCCGCCGCTCCTGCACGACCTGCACGCCACGCTCGAGGCGATCAGCGAGCGGCCGGCGCTCGAATGCCTGCACGACGCGCAGCATTTCCTGCACGAGGCACAGGCGGCCTACACGGCCGGCGGGCTGAGCATGGTGCAGCGCGCGTGGGTCGAGCAGGGCTACTACGCCGTGTGCCGCGCGGTGGCGCCGCGGCTCGACGCCTCGGTGCGCGCGCACCGCGAGGCGCTCGACGAACTGCGCGAGAAGCTGGCCGAGAAGTACTTCTTGAATTTCTCCGTGTTCCAGTCGATCCCGGACGCCTGGGGCATCGACCAGGTGTTCCCGATCATGCCGATCCACCGGCTCGACGAGAAACCGGCGCTGCGCGCCACGCTGTGCGACCTGACCTGCGACTCCGACGGCCGCATCGACCAGTACGTCGACAAGGGCGGCGTCGAGACCACGCTGCCGCTGCATGCGCTCAAGGCCGGCGAGCCCTACCTGATCGGCATCTTCATGGTCGGCGCCTACCAGGAGATCCTCGGCGACATGCACAACCTGTTCGGCGACACCAACGCCGTCAACGTCGTGCTCGACGGCAAGGGCGGCTGGAAACTGGAAGACGCGGAGAAGGGCGACCGCACGGATGAGCTGCTGCGCTACGTACACCTCGAGCCGGAGGAACTGGCGGCGGCCTACAAGCGCAAGTTCGACGCCTCCGGGCTGCCGGCGGCCGAGCGCGCGCAGTTGCTGGCGGAGCTGGAAGCCGGGCTGACGGGGTACACCTACCTGACCTGACGTCGTCCCCGCGGAAGCGAGGGTTCCGTCATGCCCGGGGGATTCCGTCATGCCCGCGGAAGCGGGCATCCAGTTCTGGATTCCCGCTTACGCGGGAATGACGGCAGGGGCTACGCGGCCACGCGCACCGGCGCTCCGCGCTCGTGCTCCACGTTCAACAGCACGCGCCCCATGCGCTCGCGGCCGAAGGCCGGCGTGTAGGCGCCCGTTTCCCAGGCCAGCGTGCCGGCGATGTAGACCTGCGTGACCACGCCGTCGGGACGGTTGACGAGCTGGTGGTGGGCGAAGGCCTCGCGCCAGACGTAGCGGATCCGCGCCTCGCCGTCGTGGCGCGCCAGCGCCGCGGGATCGATCAGCACCACGTCCGCCTGCGCGCCGGTCTCGAGCGTGCCGGCGTTGACGCCGAAAAACTGCGCCGGCTCCTGCGTCAGGCGATGCACGGCGTACGCGACCTTCTCCACGCCGTCGGCCTGCGCGATGCGCAGCGTGCGCAGGTTGCAGTCGTAGAACGCCATGTTGGTCAGGTGCGCGCCGCTATCGTTGAAGCCCGGCAGCAGTTGCGGATGGAACAGCAACTCCTTTACGCGCGCCGGGTCCTGGTTGGCCGGCGTGGTCCACCAGCGCAGCGCGGTGTCGTACACGCGCAGCGCGTGCAGGAAGAAGTCGCAGTCGTCGCCGACCGGGTTGGGGAAGGGGGCGAACGCCGCGCGCTCGGCCTCGCTGCGCGCGCCCGTGCCGCTGGCCTGCCAGGCGACCAGCCGCTCGTACACCGCCTGCAGCGTCTCGCCGTTCCACTCCGCGACCGGGCAGCCGTCGAGCGTCATGTCGCGCAGGTCGCGCGACAGCACGTTGTCGTCCAGCCGCAGCCAGTGCTTGAGACGCGCCAGCGTGAAGCCGCGCTTGCCCTTGAACCACATGCGGCGGAAGCGCCGCACGTATTGCGGGTCGTCGAGGATGCGCCTGCGCGCGTCGGCGTCCTCGAGGTCGGTCTCGATCAGCCGGCGCAGCTCAGGGATCTCCTCGGAGAGCGGCGTGAAGGGGCCATCGCTCCAGACCTTGAACGGCGCGGCGAGCGCCTGCAGCCGGAAGTGCCCGCGCAACAGCCAGGAGTTCAGCAGGCGCGCCAGCGTCAGCGCCATGCGCACGATGCGCCGGTCGTTCCTGAAGTCCATCGCCGCGACCATCGTCGTCTTCAGCGTGCGGCCGAACAGCCGGCCCGAGGTCAGCAGCGCCGTGCGCAGCGCCACGAATTTGTCGTCCTTGGCCGGCGTCGCTTGCCACACACGGCCCCAGCGGCGCGCCACGTGCGTCAGGCGCTTGATCTCGTCGTAGCCGGCGAACTGCGTCGGGATCTGCTTGTTCACGTTTGGCGCGTTGGCGAGGTAATGGAACGGCAGTGCGTCGGTCGAGAAGCCGACGTAGCCCTCGCCCATGCCCTGGTCGACCAGCGCTTCCATCCGTTCGAGCTCGGCCGGCGTCGGCTCGCGCGAGACGCTGGCCTGCAGGCCCATCACCTCGATGCGCAGCATCGAGTGCGGGATCATCGGCACGATGTTCGGGCCGAGCGGCAGGCGGTCGAAGTGGCGCAGGTAGGCCTGCGAATCGTTCCAGGTCACCGCGTCGCCGACCTTGCGCAGCACGTGCTTGGGCACGTTCTCGACGCGCGCGAAGCAGTCCACGATCGGGTCGGCGCCGCCGCGGCGCTGCGCGCCGTAGGCCAGGCCGAGCGAGCAGTTGCTGACCACCACGGTGGTGGTGCCGTGGCGCACGGCCTCGGGCAGGCCCGGCTCGATCTCGACCTCGAGGTCGAAATGCGTGTGGATGTCCAGCATTCCGGGGATCACCCACTGGCCGGCGGCGTCCACCACGCGGTCGGCGCGCAGGGCCGGCAGGTCCGGGCCGATCGCGTCGATGCGGCCGTCGCGGATGGCAACGTCCTGCACGACGGGGGCGTTGCCGCTGCCGTCGAACACCAGGCCGTTCTTGATCAACGTGCCCCAGCGGGGCGCCGACGAATCCATCAGTCGCATTCCTCGAGCACCGAGACCTTGGTGCCGATGGCCAGTCCGCAACTGCCCGCCGCGCTGCCCTCGCTGATGGCGAGCTCGGCATGCGCGTTGGAGTTCTCGTACCAGATGGCGGTGCCGGCCGGCGCATCGCCGAACGTCGTCACCGGCTGGAAGCAGCGGCGGTTGGCCTGCAGCACCACCTCGGGGCCGACGATCCTGGCGCGGAGCCCGGTGGCGGCGTTGCCGTAGGGATCCAGGTACACGACCTCGGCGAGGTCGGCCGGCCAGTTGCGCGAAGGTACCGGCGAGTCGCAGCGTGCGCCGTCCGGCGCCTCGCCGCGCGCGAGGCGCGCGGCCATCGGCGCGAACAGGTCGCGGCCGTGGAAGGTGGCCGACAGTTCCGCCGGCCGCCACTGGATCTCCCACCACTCGGCCGCCTGCGCGCGCATGCCGACGATATCGAGCAGGCCGTTGTCGGGGCCGACGAACCAGCGCCCGTCGGCCTTCAACGCGAGCGCGCGGCGCGCGGTGCCCACGCCGGGATCCACCACGCCCATGAAAACCGCATCGCCCTTCACCGAGGGCGCCAGTGCGGCGAGCAGGTAGGCGCTGGCGCGCGGGTTCATCGCCGGCGCCTCGTGCAGCAGGTCGATCACCGGCCGGCCGGCGGCCTCGCGGGCCAGCACGGCCTTGACCTGGCCGACGTAGGGCCCGGTGGCGCCGAAATCGGTGAACAGCACAATCATCGCGGCAGCTTAACCCCGTTGGCAGGGCATCGCCGTTATAGCGAGTAAGCCCCGTCATGCCCGCGGAAGCGGGCATCCAGAATTGGAGTTTCGCCATGAAAAAGCCGCTCGGGTTCGCGCTGTTGGCACTGGTGCTCGCGGCGCCGGCCTCGGCCAGGTCGTCCGCCACCTTGGGCGAGATCGAGGTCTACGACCGCACCAGCGGCCGCACCCTCGACCTTTACCACCACGAGGGCCGGCGCTACGTCGTGGGCGAGCCGGGCCACGAGTACCAGATCGTGCTGCGCAACACGAGCGGCCGGCGCCTGCTGGCCGTGACCAGCGTCGACGGCGTCAACGTCATCACCGGGCAGACCGCCGCGCCCGAGCAAAGCGGTTACGTGCTGGCGTCGTGGGACTCGCTCGAGGTGTCCGGCTGGCGCAAGAGCATGGACGAGGTCGCCGCGTTCTACTTCACGCCGCACCGCAACTCGTACGCGGCGCGCACCGGCCGGCCGTTCGACGTCGGCGTCATCGGCGTCGCCCTGTTCCGCGAGCAAGGGCACTGGCGCAAGTTCTTCGACGAGCTCGATCGCGAACTGCAGCCCGACAGCCTGGACGACCGCGGTGCGTCCGGTGCGCCGCAGGCCGCGGAGCCGGAGTCGCGCAGCGGTCGCGCCGAAAAAGACGCCAAGCTCGGCACCGGGCACGGCCGGCGCGAGCGTGACGAGGCGCGTTACACCGAGTTCGTGCGCGCCGCCGAGTCGCCCGACGCGATCCTGACGATCTACTACGACTCGCGCGCCAACCTCGTCGCCCAGGGCGTGATCCCGCGCGACCGCGATTACGCCCGCCGTGGCCGGCCGCGGCCGTTCCCGAGCGGCTTCGTGCCGGATCCTTAGCCGCAGCGGACGCGAGTGTGATGAGCGTCACAGTGTCTGCGCCTTGGTCAGAGTCGGAAAAAAACGCCAATTCCTGCGGCGGGCCGCTCGTTGAACTGGGCGGCGACAGGCGGCGGTCGATGGCGGGACGATCGGCGGGTAGAAGCCCTCCTTACGACTAAAGACGAATGTTGCACCGCAGCAAGCGTCTGTAACTTGCGCGGCTCGCTTGCGCCGGCCTCCGTCGGCGAAGAAATCACCAAGGAAGAATTGCCGATGAGTCGCTTCGTTCGCGCCACGTTTGTCGTTGCGTTGTTTGCCACGCTTGGCGGGATTTACTCGGCGCCGGTCCACGCGCACGGCTTCAAGGCCACGGGCTCGCCGTGGTGGGGCCCAAACGGCGCATCCTGCCCTACCGGCCAGTTCAGGAAATGGAAAAAAGCGAACACCACGATCTGGATATCCGGCCCTGAGGTAACCGCAGCGAGCGCAACCGAGTGCAACCTTAGAATCGCGGGCGGCTGGTCTCACTGCCAGTACGGCACGTCGTTCAACATTAGCTCTGGAACGGCGGCGCAGAGCACCCAATACAAGGCGAACGCGAGCCACGTCATCGACCCGAATGTCTACACGTACCAGGCTTATTCAAGCCAGTGCTCGACCTACGTGGCCCTGCCCGACGTGTCTCCGACAGGCATTCCGCAGACGAGCGAGGCCAACCTCGGCAGTCCCTGCCCCAAGTGCGGCAATCCAATAAATCCCGCGACCGGCAACAAGTTTCAGTCCGAAGTGGATTACCGCGGTCAGGGCGCAAGCTCCCTGAGCTTCCAACGCTCCTACAACAGCTATTCCAAATCGTCGGTCGGCATGGGCGCGGGCTGGCAGCACAACTACAGCCGGTCGCTTCGCGCCGATTACGGCGTGCAACAGGTGTATCAGCAGGGCGTCTCCGCCCACGGGACCGACTACAACTCGTCTCCGAATGCATGCCAGTTGGGTTGGCTGGAACTCAGGGGCCGGAACATGGGGCTCGCAGCGACAACCGCCTTGTGGGAAGGCGGGACTTGCAAGATCAAGGACGGAACGACAGTCCTGGGAACGATAGTCCTGCAGAACATCACGTACACGCCGCCGGCAAACCCTACATTGCTCGCGTTTCACGCCAAGCGTGCGGACGGCAAGGGCATCCGCTTCGGCAACTCCGGCGGGACGTTTGCGCCCAACGCGGATGTGACCGCGAAGCTTGAGGCCGATGGCAGCGGCGGCTACAAGCTCACCGACGGCGAAACCGTCGAGCAGTACGACAGCAGCGGCAAGCTGCAGTCGACCACCAACCAGTCCGGCTACCAGCAGCTGCTGGGCTATGACGCGCAAGGACGGCTGCAATCCGTGACGGACTCGTTCGGCCGGACACTCGGGTTCACGTACGACGCGTCCAACCGTATTGCGACGATGACCGACCCCAATGCCAAGGTATACACCTATGGCTACGACGGCAGCGGCAACCTGCAGACCGTCACGGGCCCCGACGGCAAAGCTCGCACCTATCACTACGAGGACTCGCGCTTCCCGAACGCGCTGACCGGCATCACGGACGAGAACAACGTTCGCTTTGCGACGTGGACGTACGACGAGATGGGTCGCGCGGTGACCTCGAGGCATGCCGGCGACGCCGACATTACGACGCTCACCTACAACGCCAACGGAACGACCACGGCGCAGGATGCACTGGGCGCGAGCCGTACCTACACGTTCACGCAAGCCAACGGCGTCTACAAGATGACGAACGAGACGCAGCCTTGCGTCGGTTGTGGGACGTCGTCCCGCAGCACGACTTACGACGCCAACGGCTTCGTGAACACCAAGACCGATTTCAACGGCAACGTTACAGATTACAACTACAACACCCGCGGTCTCGAGGATTCGCGTACGGAGGCCTATGGCACCGCGCTCGCCCGCACGATCACGACTCAATGGCACGCAACGCTTCGACTGCCGACGCAAATCGACGAGCCCGGGCGCAGGACTACGCACACCTACGACGGCAGCGGCAATCGCCTGACCGAGACGATCCTGGATACGTCGACGAGCGAGACGCGTACGACGACGTGGACGTACAACTCGTTCGGCCAGGTGTTGACTGTTGACGGCCCGCGGACGGATGTCAGTGACGTCACGACGAACGCCTACTACACCTGCAGCACTGGCGCGCAGTGCGGCCAGGTCCACTCGATCACCAACGCGCTGGGGCACGTCACTCAGATCACCAGCTACAACGCCCACGGCAATCCGCTGACGATCGTGGACCCGAATGGCGTAACGACGACGCTGACCTACGACCTGCGCCAGAGGCTCAAGACGCGCACGGTGGCCGGCGCAACGACGACGTTCGATTACGACAGCGTGGGTCAGCTAGACAAGGTCACGATGCCGGACGGCTCGTATCTCGACTACACCTACGATGCGGCGCACCGCCTCACTGACGTCGAGGACAACGCCGGCAACAAGATGCATTACACGCTGGATCTGATGGGCAACCGGACCGCGGAGGAAGTGTTCGACCCGGCCGACGTGCTCAAGCGCAAGCAGTCGCAGGTGTTCAACGTGCTCGGGCGGCTCAACGAGATCAAGAACTCGTCCGACGAGGTGGTCGCGGGCTACGCGTACGACGCCCAAGCCAATCGCACTGGCGAGACTGTCTATGCAGGCTTGTTTACGAGCTTCGAGACGGTGAACGAGTTCGACGCATTGAACCGCATGTGGCGTTCGACGGCTGCCGACGGTGGAGTCACGCAGCACGGTTACAACGCTCGCGACCAGCTGACCGGTGTTACCGACCCGCGGTCGCTGACGACGAACTACGTCATGAACGCCTTGGACGACCTCCAGGAGCTGAACAGCCCCGACACCGGCGTGACCGGCTACGAATATGACGCTGCAGGCAATCGTACTTCGCAGGTCGATGCTCGCGGGGTACCAGTGGCTTACAGCTACGACGTACTCAACCGTCTGACCTTCGCGGACTACGCCGGCACGGCGGAAGATGTCACATACAGCTACGACAGCAACGCGCAGTCCTACGGCAAGGGACGCCTGACGGGCATCACGGACGCCGCGGGAACGACCACGCTGATTTACGACGCCCACGGCAACGTGACGCAGGAACAGCGCGTGATCGGCAGCTCCACCTACACGACCGGTTACAGCTACGACGACGCCGACCGGGTGACCAGCATCACCTACCCGAGCGGGCGTATCGTCACGTATGTGCGCAACGCTCTGGGCCAGGTCACGACGGTCGCCACGACCGTGGGCGGCAGCACGTCCACGATCGCGCAGGACATTGTCCACATGCCCTTCGGTGGGGTGAAGAGCTACACGTTGGGCAACGGAGTCGCGGTCACGCGCACGTACGACACGGACTACCGCTTGCAGAACGTCTCGGACGAGGGATCGGCGACGATCCAGCACTTGGCCTTCGATTACGACCGCCGGGGCAACATCACACTGCGCGACGACCTCGTCGCCAGCCAGACCGAGAACTTTGGGTATGACGAAGTCTCGCGGCTCATATCGGCGAGCGGTGCCTACGGCGCTCAGGTCTTCACGTATGACGACGTGGGAAACCGCCTGACCAAAACCGGGACTTCATCGGAGACGTACGACTATCCGACCGACAGCCACCGACTCTCGTCGCTGGGCAGCGGCGCGACCGTCCTCTACGACGATGCTGGCAACGTTGAGAGCAAGGGCCTGTTGTCGCTGTCCTACAACGAGGCCCGCCGGGCTGCCACGGTCTCGCTCGGCGCCGCCACTGTTGCGAACACCTACGGCGCCAACGGGCAGCGCGCGACCAAGAGTGCTGCCGGTGTGACGACGGTGTTCCAGTACGGCCGAGGCGGGCAGATGCTCGCCGAGCAGTCCGATGCAGGGATGCTTCGCGAGTACATCTGGCTCGAGGATATGCCACTTGCCCAAATCAGCGCCGCCGGCCTTGCGTACATCCACGCCGATCAGCTCAACACGCCGCAGAAGATGACCGACGCGAGCCAAACTGTTGTGTGGCAAGCGAGCTACGACGCGTTCGGGGCGGCGAGCGTCACCAGCTCAGGCGGCTACCAGAACCCGCTGCGCTTCCCGGGCCAGTATTTCGATGCGGAGACGGGGCTGCATCAGAACTGGCATCGGGACTATGACCCGAGCATTGGGCGGTACCTGCAATCAGACCCGACTGGGCTTGAGGGCGGGCTATCGACATATGGCTACGCGTTCCAGAATCCACTCAGCTTCTTCGACCCGACGGGTTTGCTGACCTGCACATACGGAATCGCGGCTCACACCCTTTCCTGCACGAACAAGGCGGGCCAGACGCTCACGACCAGTGCCGTGGAGTCTGGCTACGGCCAATGCCAGGACAATCCTTCTTGTGAGACGAAAAAGGACGAAGGTCCGGTGCCAACGGGCACATACAAGATTCATCCACCGGGATACTCGCCGAACCGTCCGACGTGGATGTACTTGCAACCAAGTCCGAAGAACCCCGTAAAGCACCGTGGGGAGTTTTTCATGCATCCCGGCAGCTTGTCGCTCGGCTGCGTAACCATTAACGTCACAACCGATTTCAATCAGCTCAGCAAATGGGCGACGCAAGATGGAGGCGGATCACTCAATGTCAACCCGTAATGTGAGGGTCGAGCTACTTGCAGTACTCCTAATCGTTGGGTGCACCGGGACAAACGAAGTGACGCCAGCTGATCCTGCCCACGCCGCTGTCTTGGATGCAGCCGTTGCGTGCCAGAAAAGCGGCGGCGCGGACTGCCACGCGATGGACCGAATCTTCGATCTGAGGCGGAGCCAAAAGCACGCAACACCCATGCTTGTGAGCTTGCTTGATTACCATCTCGGTGCGGCGAGTAGCGAAACGCTGGCTGAGTTTCTTACTCAAGCAGGTAAGGAGGCAGCCCCGATGCTTTCGGCAAGGCGAGATGCGCCGTTGGCCTGCCTACCGAAGTACCAAGAGCTCTGCCAGGACAGTGTGGCGGCTCGCAACAAGCAGATCGATCGAATTCTGGACGCAATTAGCAAGGGTGTCGTGCTCAAGTGATCCGGCTCGCCCTGATCGATGCCACAACTTCGTGGAATTGAGCGAAAAGAGCTCTTTTAGAGAGAGCCCCTTCGCAATACTGCCGGGCCAGTATTTCGATGCGGAGACGGGGCTCCACCAGAACTGGCATCGGGACTATGACCCGAGTATCGGGCGGTATTTGCAGAGCGACCCCTTAGGCCTCGAGGGCGGGCTGAGCACATTCGCGTACGTTGAAGGCAACCCTCTGAGGTATGTCGATCCGTACGGGCTCTACAAATGCGCGCCAAACGTCGACTACTCCTTCAGTGGACTTCTTAGCGGCGCCCTAATTTGCATGGAGTCAAGACTCGCGTACGAGTTGATTATCACGGGCGGTGTCCGGAACAAAGAGAGCGGCACCAACCATGCGGTGGGTCAGGCCGCAGACATCGGCGAGAACAACAATCCTGGCCTTTGCCGCCAGGAAGTCGAAGATGCATACAAGGCGTGCTTCCCGTCAGGGGCGCTCGGGCAGCACGAGGAAAACGATCCCAAAACGCCCGGATACCACTACCACCTGCAGACGAATGCTGGGCGGGGAGGCCAAGGTGCTCCGCGGTTCAGAGAGGGAACGCAACCACACACTAAAGGGGGTGTTCGAAAATGAACAAGCTAGTAACGACTCTGACGTTGCCCGTTCTGTTTTCGATTCCACTGCTCTGCTGCGCGTCCTCCAGTCCGTTGAAGAAGGGAGGAGATCTCTGCGCGTTAGATGCGGAGCTTCCCCAGGACGTGATGTACCTGCGAGCCACCGGCCACTATTGGTTGGACTACCGCTATCGGGGTATCGCCCGGACAGACCCGAAGCCCGTAGTGCTGTTCGTAAGGGGGGACAAGCCCGCCTTTTCGGATCGCGTGGGTGTTGAGCCGATAGGTACGTCGTGCCGCGAGCAGCACATCGTCGATTTTGTGGGTGTACCACACACAGCGAGCGAAGTGCTCGTCCTTGGGTGCCACAGAACCGATGACGACCAGTCACCTCCCGCGGAGCAGGTGTTTGGGATAGTCGCGAAAAACGCCGTGGGACTACAGCCGGCCGTGCGCGCCTGGGTCGCCACAGTGACCCCTGGGGCCACCGCGCCGAGCGTCCGGCAACTTCCAAGCAGCGCTCGCGTGTACTGCCCCGTCTTTTCGGGGATCGACGAGTAGGCGCTGCGGGGACCCAGATCCCTGGCGCGGGAATGAGGGGGCCCAGCGGGGGACGACGTAAGCTGCCCGGATGCCACAGGCCTTCTTCATCGAAGATGGTTCCGCATTCCGCGCCACCGAGCTCACGCGCGGCCCCTGGAGCGTGGACCACCAGCACGCCGGCCCGCCATCGGCGCTGCTGGCCGCCGTGGTCGAGCGCAGCCTGCCGCCGGCGATGCAGGTGGCGCGCCTGACCGTCGAGATCCTGCGGCCGATCCCGATCGCGCCGCTGGCGGTCACGCTGCAGGTGCTGCGCGCGGGCCGCAAAGTGCAGTGGCTCACCGCCGACCTGCTGGCCGGGGACGGCGCCGCGCTGGCGCGCGCGCATGCGCTGTGCATCCGCACTGCGGCCCTCGAGCTGCCGGTCAGCGGCGATCCGGTCGCCGATCCGGTGGCGTCGCCGGCCGACAGCGCGCCGTTCGAGTTCGGCTTCTTCACCGGCGACGTCGGCTACCACACGGGCATGGAATTGCGCCGCGCGCGCGGCGAGTTCGGCAAGGGGCGCGTCGCCATGTGGCTGCGCATGCGCCAGCCGCTGATCGAAGGCGAGGCGATCTCCCCGTTACAGCGCGTGGTGATCGCGGCGGACTCGGGTAACGGGGTCAGCATGGCGCTCGATCCGCGCCGGCACAGCTTCGTCAATCCGGACCTGACGGTGTACCTGCACCGGCCACCGGCGGGCGAATGGGTGTGCCTCGACGCGCGCACCATCCTTCAGGAGCACGGCATCGGCCTGGCCGACACGCGGTTGCTCGATGAGCGCGGACCGATCGGGCGGTCGGTGCAAAGCCTGGTGGTCGACGAGCAGTAATCCGTCATTCCCGCGGAAGCCTCACTCGTCATTCCCGCGGAAGCGGGAATCCAGTCTGGATGCCCGCTTTCGCGGGCATGACAGCGGCTAGTTCACCGCGGCAGCGAGGCCGGGCAGCACGGCCCGGATGCCGTCCACCACGAACTGCACGGCGATCGCGGCCAGGATCAGGCCCATCACGCGCTGCATCACGTTGATGCCGGTCTGGCCCAGGCGTTTTTCGAGGAAGCTCGCGCCGCGCAGCACGTAGTACGAGCCGATCGCGGTCAGCGTGATCGAGCCGATGATCACGCCGTAGTGCCCGTAATGCTCGACCCGCGACATCAGCAGCATGACCGTCGAGATGGAGCCGGGGCCGGCCAGCATCGGGATGGTCAGCGGGAACAGCGAGATGTCCGGCTTGTCCACGCCCTCGTGCTCCTCTTCGGCCGTGCTGCGCTGGCGCGAGCGCTCGGCGCGCAGCATGTCCACTGCCAGCAGGAACAGCAGCAGGCCGCCGGCGATCTGGAACGCGCCGAGCGAGATGCCGAGCAGCTTGAAGATCCAGTCGCCCACGGCGGCGAACAACGCGAGCGTCACGAAGGTGCCGATGCCGGCGCGCAGCGCCGTGCGGCGTTTGTGCTCGGCCGAATCGTTGGCCGTCATGGTGATGAAGCTCGGCGCGGCCGCCATCGGGTCGACCACGAAGAACAGCGTGGCGAAGGTCGACAGCGAGAAGGCGAGGGCCTCGTTCATGCGCCGGCATTGTACGGGCTCGCGGGGTGAGCCAGCCCCCGTGCGAAAATGCCGGTCCAATGGCCAGCACGGTCCTCGAACCCCCTCTCGACATGTTCCACCCGGCCGTCGCAGGCTGGTTCCGGCAGCGCTTCGGCGAGCCGACCGAGGCGCAGGCGCGCGCCTGGCCGGTCACGGCCGGGGGCGGACACGCGCTGGTGGCGGCGCCGACGGGTTCGGGCAAGACCCTCGCGGCGTTCCTGTCGGCCATCAACCAGCTGGTGGTCGAGGGGCTCGAGCGCAGCCTGCAGGACGAGGTTTACGTCCTGTACGTCTCGCCGCTGAAGGCCCTGTCCAACGACATCCAGAAGAACCTGCAGCAGCCGCTGTCGGGCATCCGCGACAAGCTTTTGGAGTTGGGGCTGCCGGACGTGCCGATCCGCGACGCGGTGCGCACCGGCGACACCCCGCAGTTCGAGCGCGAGCGCATGCGCCGCGTGCCGCCGCACATCCTGGTCACCACGCCCGAATCGCTGTACATCCTGCTGACCTCCGACTCGGGCCGGAAGATGCTCGGCCGCGTGCGCACCGTGATCGTGGACGAACTGCACGCGGTGGCCGGCAACAAGCGCGGCGCGCACCTGATGCTGTCGCTGGAGCGGCTCGAGGCGCTGATTGCCGAGGGCGGCGGCAAGGCGCCGGTGAGAATCGGGCTGTCGGCGACGGTGAAGCCGGTCGAGGAGATGGGCCGTTTCCTTGTCGGGTGTCATCCCGAGCGCAGCGAGGGATCGCGTTCAGGACGAGATCCCTCGTCGCCTTTGGCTCCTCGGGATGACACCGTAACGATCATCGACACCGGCCACGTGCGCGAGCGCGACCTCGCGCTCGAGATCCCGCGCTCGCCGCTCGATGCGGTGATGCCCAACGAGGTGTGGGGCGAGCTGTACGACCGCCTCGCCGAGCTGGTCCGGCAGCACCGCACCACGCTGATCTTCGTCAACCAGCGGCGGCTGGCCGAGCGCGCCGCCAAGCAGCTGGCCGAGCGCCTGGGCGACGAGCACGTCACCGCGCACCATGGTTCGCTGGCGCGCGAGCACCGGCTCAAGGCCGAGCAGCGCCTCAAGGGCGGCAAGCTCAAGGCCCTGGTGGCGACGAGCTCGCTCGAACTCGGCATCGACATCGGTGACGTGGACCTGGTCTGCCAGCTCGGCTCGCCGCGCTCGATCGCCGCCTTCCTGCAGCGTGTCGGCCGCGCGGGCCACGCCATCGGCGCGATTCCCAAGGGCCGGCTGTTCCCGCTGTCGCTCGACGACCTCACCGAGTGCACGGCGCTGCTGGATGCGGCGCGCCGCGGCGAGCTCGACCGCATCAAGGTGCCGCAAGCGCCCCTCGACGTGCTGGCGCAACAGATCGTTGCCGAAGTCGCCTGCCGCGAGTGGGGCGAGGCGGAGCTTTACGAGCAACTGCGCCGCGCGCAGCCCTACGGCGAGCTGCCGCGCAAGGATTTCGACCAGGTCGTGCAGATGCTGGCCGACGGCTACGCCACGCGCCGCGGCCGCCGCGGCGCGCACCTGCACCACGACGCGGTCAACGGCCGCCTGCGCGGGCGGCGGGGCGCCAAGCTCACCGCGGTCACCAACGGCGGCGTGATCCCGGACCAGTTCGACTACGACGTCGTGCTGATGCCGGAGGGCCATCGCGTCGGCACGCTCAACGAGGATTTCTCGTTCGAGAGCCTGCCCGGCGA
>JANNKD010000320.1:0-2519 GCA_031396115.1 Gammaproteobacteria bacterium | reverse complement strand
TCGCCGGGCGCGAGGTCCATGTCGAGGTGGAACTCGGCCGAATTGGCGATGCCGTCGTAGGTATCGAGCAGCTCCTGTTCCTGCGCGTTGAGCCTGGGCACGTGCTCGATGCGGTTGACCGTGCGGTAGTAGTCGCTCTGCCAGAAGGTGCGCAGCTCGCCATTCGAATAGCGGCACGGCGGGATCGGGAAGGCGCGCACGCCGCCTTCGCCCTTGGTGTCGAACCACACCGGTTCGAACAGCCGCGGCACCAGGTGCGGCTTGGTTCGCATCAGCTCGTTGAACACGGCCACCGAGCTCGCGATGCGCGACAGGCCGCCGGACCTGGCCTTCTGCAGGCACAACAGCCCGACGAAGTCCGCCGCGTCGGTATGTACCGCCAGTTCCTTGTTGGTGCGGTAGTAGCGAACGTCCTCGCCGGTGCGCTGGTCGCGCACGTGGCCGAGCAGGTCACCCTCGGGGTTCTGCGCTCCGGGGATACCGAAGTGATGGCCCAGGCACCAGAAGAAGGTTTCCGCCTGCTGCTCGGTCCACTGCGAGACCGGCACGCCGCGGATCAGCACGAAGCCGCGGCCGCGGCGAATCTCGTCGCGCCATTGCGTCACGCGCGGGGCAAGGGTCGGTAACGGGAAGTCCGCGGCCGTCATCTGCGCCAGCGGCTTGCCGGACGCAGCGGCGATGCGCTGGGCCGCGTGCAGTTCCTCGATGTCGGCCGCGCCCAGCGGCGTGGTCCACAACTCGGGACGCTCGCGCATCTGCGCGCCGCGCCAGGCCGCGGCCGTCTCGATCGGCGCGGTCGGCACCTGCTGGTGGGGCCGGGCCCAGTACTTGAGCGTTTGCGCCCGCAACGACTTGTACATGCCCCGATTGTGCCTACTCGCCGATGATCTTGACCAGCACCCGCTTGCGGCGCTTGCCGTCGAACTCCCCGTAGAAAATCTGCTCCCACGGGCCGAAATCGAGCTTGCCGCCGGTGATGGCGACGACCACCTCACGGCCCATGAGCTGGCGCTTGAGGTGCGAGTCGGCGTTGTCCTCGCCGGTGTCGTTGTGACGCCACTGCTTGACCGGCTCGTGCGGCGCGAGCTTCTCCAGCCACTGGGTGAAGTCGTGATGCAGCCCGCGCTCGTCGTCGTTGATGAACACGCTGGCCGAGATGTGCATGGCGTTGACCAGGCACAGCCCGTCCTTCACGCCGCTCTCGCGCAGCGCCGCCTCGACCTGCGGCGTGATGTTGACGAACGCCGTGCGCGACGGCGTCTCGAACCACAGCTCCTGGCGATGCGTCTTCAAGCGCGCCGGGCCCGCTCCGCCTCGTGCTTGCGGATCTCGTCCGGCGTCAGCGCCAGCGTGCCCATGTTGTACTCGTAGATCGCTTCCTCGATTTCGTCGCGCGTGTTCATCACGAACGGCCCGTACTGCACGACCGGCTCGCGCAGCGGCCTGGCGGCCAGCAGCAGGAAGCGCGCGCCGTCCTTGCCGGCCGCGACGCTGACCCCGTCACCGTCCGACAGCAGGCCGGCCGCGCGGTGCGGCAACTCCTTGCCGCCGATCGAGGCGTTGCCCTCGTAGGCGTACAGGAAGGCGTTGTGACCCTTGGCGATCGACGCGCTGAAGGTCGCGCCGGCCGGCAAGTGCACGTCCACGTACAGCGGGTTCGTGCTCTTGTCGCCGGTCCCGTTGACCGGTCCGCTCACGGCCTTGCCGCTGAGTTCGAGCGAGCCTGCAATCACGCGCACCTCGCCGCCCCCGGGCAGCGCGACGGTCGGAATCTGGTCGGCCGGAATGTCGCGGTAGGACGCCGGCTTCATTTTTTCCTTCGCCGGCAGGTTCAGCCACAGCTGGAAGCCGCGCATGCGGCCCGCGGACTGCTGCGGCATCTCGGAATGGACGATGCCGCGGGCGGCCGTCATCCACTGCACCGAGCCGGGACCGAGGTCGCCGGTGTTGCCGAAGTTGTCCTTGTGCTGCATGTGGCCGTCGAGCATGTAGGTCACGGTCTCGAAGCCGCGGTGCGGGTGCGGCGGAAAGCCGGCGAGGTAATCGTCCGGATTGTCCGAGTAGAACTCGTCCAGCATCAGGAACGGGTCGTGGCGCAATGACTGCCCCGAGCCGAGGCTGCGGCGCAGCTTGACGCCGGCGCCGTCCGAGGTCGGCACCGAGGGGATGATCTGGGCCAGTGTGCGCGCGGTCATGGTGATGTCTTCGCTTTCGCGCGCCAGGCGTCGAGCGAGAGCACGCCGGCGCCGTGCACCACGAGGAACAGGAAGCCGCCGGCCATCGCCAGGTTCTTCATGAACAGGATCTGCTGCATCTGGTCGCCGAAATTCGCATGGAACAGCAGCGCGGCCAGGATGCTGAAGCCGGCCAGCGCCAGCGCCGCCAGGCGCGTCCACAGGCCGAGCGCGACCAGGAGGCCGCCGCCCAGCTCGGTGGCGATCACCAGCGGCAGGAGCATGCCGGGCACGCCCTGCGATTCCATGTAGGCCTGGGTGCCGGCGTAGCCGCCAATCTTGCTG
>JANNKD010000296.1:0-1506 GCA_031396115.1 Gammaproteobacteria bacterium | reverse complement strand
GAACGCGCGCTCGAGCAGCTTCTGGCGGGTCTGGTCGGGCTGGCGTTTGACGGCGGCTTGGGACATTCGGACAGGCCTGCCTGGCGGGAGCCAAGCTACATACCGACCAGTATGTATGTAGCGGCGGGGACCGTCAACCGGCCGGTTTTAGGGAGTTTTGACGGGTCGTTGGCGCCAGGACGACGGCCTCGTCAGGTCCGGACCTCGCTATGCTGTCGCCGGACTTTTTGGGGACGACGACGCATGAGCGAAGAACAATCGGCCGGCAAATCCGAGACCGCGATCCAGGAGCTGGCGCGCGCCGCGCGCAAGCGGGTGCCGCTCGACGCGGCCGACCTGCTGGCGCAGGAAACGCCCGAGACGATCGAGGCGGTACTGCGCGCGCTGCCGCAGGATCTCGCGCTGCGCATCGCGTTCGAACTGCCGCCCAACCTGCGGCCGCAAGGCGACGAGGGCGACACCGCGCTGCCGGTGGCGGGCGAAGTCAGCGGCCTGACCGAGCCGGCGCGCGGCGTGGTCAAGTCCGGCACGACGGTACAGCAGGCGATCGATTTCCTGCGCGCGTCCGAGTACGTCTCCGAGATCACCTATCTCTTCGTCGTCGATGCCGCCGAGAAGCTGCTCGGCCTGATCGTGATCCGCGACCTGCTGCTGGCCGAGGTGTCGCAGAAAGTGGACGAGATCATGATCGCGCGGCCGTTCGCGCTGTCGCCGTCGATGGAAATCGGCGACGCGATCAAGGCCGCGGTGCGCCGGCAGTACCCCGTCTACCCGGTGGTCGGCGCCGACGGCAAGCTGATCGGCAGCGTGCGTGGCTGGCGCCTGGCCGAGCGGCAGGTGATCGAGATCTCCGGCCAGGTCGGCCGCATGGTTGGTGTCACCGGGGAGCAGGTCGACACGCCGCTGTGGGAAGCCTTCAAGAAGCGCCACGTCTGGCTGCAGGTCAATCTCCTCACCGCGTTCCTCGCCGGCGCGGTCGTCAGCCTGTTCGAAGGCACCATCACGCAGGTCGTCGTGCTCGCCGCGTTCCTGCCGGTCCTCGCCGGACAGAGCGGCAACACCGGCTGCCAGGCGCTGGCGATTTCGCTGCGCGGGCTCACGCTCGGCAACTTCGACCAGGTGCCGCGCAGGGCGCTGTTGCTGAAGGAAGCCGGACTCGGCGCGCTGAACGGGCTGGGCACCGGCCTGGTCGCGGCGCTGGCGATGTGGTTCTACGCCGGTTCGAGCGAGAACAGCGCCGGCAACCCGCTGATGCTGGGCCTCGTCATCCTGCTCGCCATGACCGGGGCCTGCGTTTCGAGCGGCGTGTCCGGCGTGCTGATCCCGGTGACGCTGCGCAAGTTCGGTTTCGACCCGGCCACCGCCTCGTCCATCTTCCTGACCACGGTCACCGACATCGTCGGCATGGGGCTGATGCTGCTGCTGGCGACGACGCTCGTTCTGTGAGTCGCGCCTAGGAGGCGCTCCTACAGTGACGCTGCTGACCGCCGCGATCGCCGCGGTCGG
>JANNKD010000267.1:0-22940 GCA_031396115.1 Gammaproteobacteria bacterium | reverse complement strand
CAGCTGTCCTCTTCGAGGTAGAACGTGCGGCGCTTGTACAAGTGCGTCGTGTTCGGCTTGGTCGTCGAGTCCACGATCCAGACACGGTGCAGCTCGTAGCGCGCCAGGTCCTGGTTGATGTGGCTCTTCTTCATGATGTCGCCGTACTTGTGCTTGCCGCTGGCCAGGTTGTACGAGTTGTACGGGATGATCATTTCCTGCTTGCCGACCAGCTTCCACGTGTAGCGGTCCATGGCGCCGTTGAAACCGTCGTACTGGTCGTTGGTGCGCAGGCCGTCCGACGCGGTACCCGGGTTGTCATACCCGACGTTCGGCGCGCGCCGCAGGCGGCGCTGGCCGGGGTTGTACTGCCAGGCGCGGCGCGGCTCCTTGACCTGGTCCATGGTCTCGTGAACCAGCGTGATGGTGCCGGCCAGGCGCGTCGGCGCGGTGACGATCTGCAGGAAGTAGATCGAGACGTTGTCGAGGTTGTCCGGCGTCGCGTTGCGGCGGCTGTAGTGGAAGCCGATGTCTTCGCGCAGGGTCACCTGGCTGTAACTGCCGGCCGTCGTGACCGCGAACTGGTTGTTGAAGTGGCGGCCGCCCTCGCCGCGATAGCGCAGCTTGTGGTTCCACATGTACTCCTGCGCCGTTTGCGCGATCGGGAACGGCACCCCGATGGCCGCGCCGCTGACCGCTTCGCCGTTGCCGCCGATCTGCGAGCGCGTAGCGTTGGCCTTGGTGGCCTCGTACACGTGCGGCGGCAGCGCCAGCGTGCGGTGCGACGGGTACACGTTCATCTTGTACGTCGCGTGCTTGGCGAACATCGCGCGCTGGCCCGGCGACAGCACCTTCTCGTACTGCGCCACGTTGGCCGGCGTGATGGTGAACAGCGGCTTCTCGTCCGCGAACGGATCGCAGTAGCGCTCACCCTTCTTGTAACAGGCGGGCGGCTGGGTCAGGCCACCCGTCCAGGCGGGCAGCGTGCCCTCCTTGTTGCCGGCCTTCTCGGCGCCGTTCGGCGTCAGGTCCTGCCCGAGGCGCGCGGCGTCCGTCGCCGACACCTTGGCGGAAACGGGGCCTGCCGCCAGCAGGGCGCACAGGGCTACAGCAGTCAATGCGTGACGCATGTTGTTCTTCTCCCGGTCTTCAGAACGAGTACTTGACGGAGAAATCGAGGTAGTCGCGGTCGGACACCAGGTTCTGGTCGCCGCCGCCCGAGTACATCGCGTAGCCCAGGTCGAAGTTCCAGGCCTGCAGGTAGTTGATGCCCAGCAGCAGGTTGATCTGCTGGCGGCCCTCCACGAAGTTCACGATCGGCGTCGGCGTGTTGCCGCGCATGTCGTGCTGGAACAGGATCGTCGGTTCCATCGTCAGCACGTTGAACACGTTGTTGTACGTGAAGCGCGCCGCAACCTTGTAGCCCCAGGAATACTGGGACGCGTAGTCCGAGTAGGGCGTGTTGGGCAGGCCGTCGTCGGCTGTCGCCGTGTCAGGAGCACCGCCGTCGACCGACGGATTCAGCATCGCCGTGCCCAGGTTCATGGTGGAGGTGGCCGGTGCGTCGAAGGCGAGGACCCGCGCTGACGGCAGGTCGGGGACGTTGACGAAGCCGGTCTCGAGGAACATGGACAGCTGGTCGTAACCCATCCAGGCGAGCGGCCCGAGGATCTTGGTGATCGAGATGTCCACCTGGTCCACATCGAAGCGGCGCCAGCCGCGCAGGTACTGGTTGCCGAGGGTGCCGCCAGCGAGCGGGCTGATCTGTCCCGGCGCGCCGAGGCCGGCCAGCAACAGCTCGACGTCGTCGATCTGCAGCGGCTGCCCGACCTTCCTGCTGTATTCGCCCTGCAGGGCGACATCGAGCCACGGCACGGTCGTGTTGAACGACACGCCGTACAGCTGGATGTCCTCCGGATACTCGACGAAGTAGCTCGCGGTGTCCGCAGCCGTCGCCGGACCCGTGCGCGAGGTGCCCGACAGCACCGGCAGGCGGCTGTGGTAGTTCGCGCCGTAGAACGAAAGGTCCATGTCGTTCAGGAACGGCACGTAGAAGCTCAGCTTGCCGCCGTATTGGCCGTCATCGCTGGGCTTGACGGTTGGACCGCGCGGTACCGTGCTGCCGACGGCCACGCAGTTGGTGGGGCCGTCCGTACCGACAACTCCATCACGGCCGATGCATGGCGTTCCGGCCGGCGAGTTCTCGTCTATGCGCCCGAAGCCGATGTTGGCCTGCGTGCCGCCGATGCCGGCGAAATCGTTGGTGCTGAGGAACGAGCCCGGCACGTCGATGATGGTCTCCTGCCACTCGTACTGGTAGAAGCCCTCGATGCCGATGTTCTCGTAGACGTCGAGCGAGACCACCACCATGCCTACCGGGGTCTGCACCTCTTCGATTTCCCAGCCCGGGACGCGCAGCTGGTTGACGTCGGCCGTGATCAGGGCGTTGAGGCCGTGCTGCACGAACGACGATTCGCCCCAGTTCAGAACCTGGCGGCCCGCCTTGATCAGCAGCGCGCGATCGAAGATCTCCCAGCGGCCGTAGATGTAGGCGTCGAGCAGGTCGAAGTCGGTGCCGACGTGGTCCTTGATCGCCTTTTCCTTGGCGCGCCGCTCGGAATCCGGCTGCTCGCGGCCCGCCCCGTAGTCCGCCCGGTCGAACAGGTCGGCGTCCTCCATGGCCTGGTTGTAGATGCCGCTGCCGCGCACGAACAGGCCGTAGTCGCCAATGCTCACCGATGCGTCGGAGGTGAACTTCATGACGGAGGCGACGATGTCGTTCTTGTCCCAGGCGAGGTTGCCGTCGTCGCTGTTGGTCGAGAACGCGTTGCCGCCGTTACCGATGCCGATCCGATCCGGGTCCGGGTCATCCATGCGCATCGTGGCGCCGATCGAGAGCTTGCTCGAGACGGTGACGGCCGCATCACCCATTTCGAACTGCACCGCGCCCGCGGCGCTAGCCACGAGCATGCCGCCCGCGAAGGTGGCCAGCTTGGTCAGGGACGATTTCATGTTGGTTCCTTTATTCGTCATAGGCTGGTGGAGGCTCACGGGCAGGCTGCGCCGAGAGTTCTTCCGTCACTCTGGAGATAGGTCGCCATCTGGCGCTGCATTTCCGTGGTCACTGCCAGGAACTGGGTGGGTCCGGTCGGACCGGCCGGCGTCAGCAGCGAGCCGTGCGTACCAATTGCAAACGGCACGAAGAGGTCGAGGCCCGCGCAGGTCTGCGTGGTGTTCTGCGCGGGCGGCGTCAGCGCCGTTGCGGCGGTCAGGTTCATCTCCCTGCGCAGCGGCTCGGTGCCGGACAGCAGGCCGGCGATCAGCGTGTCGTCCTGTCCCGCGTTGCCGGCACACAGGGCGCCGGTGGTGACTGCCACGCCGCCGTTGCAGAGGGCTTGCGTCGTCGAGTTCGTGCCGACCAGCAGGATGCCGGCATCGCACGCGGCATCCCGCGTGCTCGCCAGCACGTTGTCGACAGCCGTCGCGCCGATGCCAAACGGGAACGTGTCGGGATCGGGGCACGTACTCTCCGCGCTGTTGGGCACCACCGAGTCGCCGACGACCATGGTCATGTGGATGCGGTGGTTCGCGTTCGCCGACACGGCGAAGTTGATCGGATCACCCGGATCGGTGAGGTGCTGCGCGAAGCGCACGAAGGTCTCGTACGTGTCCGTGCCCTCGAACGGACTGGCCGAGCCCGCGGTGCCCGCGCCGGAGAAAGCCGTGCCGGCCAGGCCGCCTGCAATGGCCGGGCCGAAGCTGGCCGAGGCGTCGAGCAGCTTGCCGAGGCCGCCGCCCGGGACGCTCAGCGAGGCGGCCTTGATGCGCTCGTCACCGGCGCCGGCGGCATCGTCCGACCCTGCCGTCGCGCCGGTGTCGACGCCGAGCAGCGTCGTGCCGACGATGCCGCCCAGCGAGATGCCCGCGAAGCGGATATTCGCCACGTCGATGTCGTTGCCGCCACCGTCGAAGTCCAGGCCGGCGGCGCCCAGTGACCGGCTCAGGTGGAGCAGGTCTGCCACCGCCTGGCGGAGGTTGTCGCGGCTGGTGATCAGGCTGCCCAGGTTGATGAAGCAGGTGCCCGACGGATCCGTAATTCCGTCGCCGGCGGGGGCGGAGAGGCAGGCGTTGCCGAGGGCCGCGCTCGCGACATCGAGTTCGAAGGTGCGCTCGTTGCCCGCCTGGTAGAACGGGTTGGTCGGGCCCAGGGGGCCGAGCAGGCCGTGCAGCGGCAGGTCGATGGACACCGTCACCATGTTGTTGGGGGCGGCGGCATTCGCCGCGCCGACGGGGAGCATCTGCGTACGGTTGCCGGTGATGCCGTGCTGGAAGATGACGACGGGCCAGCCCGCAATCGGCTTCGCCGTCGTCGGCACCGTGATGATGACCGGCAGGTTCTCCTGGCTGCGCTCCAGCGGGATGCGGTAGCAGTTGGTGGTGCTGACCGGAGCCACGAAGCCGAACGGAGCGCCGCTGCACGGCGCCGGAATCGACGGTGTCGCCGGGTTGGCGTCGTGGTCGAACACCACGGCGGGCCAGACGCCCGTCGGGCCGGCCGTCACCGTGCCGTTGTTGAGCCAGAAGCCGAATTGCGACGCGACGTCGTTCGGGCTGGCGGCGTCGTCGAGGTAGTACGGCACTGCATTGAACGTGCCGACCCAGATCGTCGCGCTGTTCGTGAGACCAAGGGCTCCGGTGGTGATACCGGAATTCGCCACGGTGAAGGTCTTGGCCGTGGCGATGGCGTTCAGCGTCGACAGCGTCGCACCGATGGCCTGCGTGGTGAACGACCAGGCGATGACGAGATCAGTGTCCGCAAGCGTCGGCCCGCCAACGGCGGCGACCAAGGTCTTGTACGCGCTGACGGTCGGGCGCACCAGGTTGCGGCGCAGCGCTTCGAGCGTAGCCAGCTTCTGGGCGGCAGTGGCCGCATCGGCGACAGCGCCGGTCGGATCGAGGTTGGCCAGCACCGGAGCGTTGGCGAGGACCGCGGCTTCCGCCCCGGCCGTGGCGTCGGTGCACAGGTCCTCGGTGCCCGCTTCGCCGGCGGTCAGGCGGCAGAGCTTGGTGTCGCTGTTGACGATGGGGAAGAACTCATTCGTGGTGACCGGCACGCCGTCGGTGGAGCGCAGGTTCGTGGTCACGCCGACGATGTAGGTGGTCGATGCGGCGAGCGGTTTCAGCGGCTCGATCAGGATGCGCGTGCGCTGCTGGTGGATGGGCAGGAAGCGCGCCGGGAACGGGTTTATCGCTCCGCACCCGGTCGCGGGGACGCCGCCGGTGCCGGAAGCCTGCGCCATCGCGGTCGAGGTGCGCAGCGCGTAATCCACGCCCTCCACCAGGATGCGCGGCGAGGCGTCCGCCTCGAGGACGATGATGCCGCCAGCCGTGGCCGAGGCGAAATCGACCGAGCCGAGGACGTCGGTGAAGGCCGAGGCGGTCGTTGAATAGCCATCGGTCAGGTTCGCGGCGACCGCGGTCGAGGCGGTCGACGGAATGTTCAGCGTGGTGTCAGTGGTCAGGCCCGTCGGGCTGGTGGCATCCGCGAACAGCGCGTTGTTCGGGAACGGGATCGCCGGCGCGCCGCACAGCGACGGGTTCGTTGCGACCGGATCGAACAGCGAATAAGCGCCGACCTGGGCGTCTACGCCGTCCTCCGCCTTCGAACAACCCACGATGACAGCGCTCACGGACAGCAACACGATTACCGAACGACGCATGACAGCCTCCTATGAATGACTCTTGTTCTGGTTCGCGTGGGAGGCGCTCACGGCAGCTCCCCCAGCGCCGAAATTCATCGCGGACGTGCAGTGTGTCGGGCGCGTGACACGCGGTAAAGCAAGGAAAGTATGGGGGAGGCGCAGTGCACTAATGAATCGGTACTCGGCCCGCGCGAAATTCTCCGGCGACGTCCGCGGAATCGCGTCCGAGCTCCGGCGCGAGCAAATCCGCCAACTCCTTGATTCTGAAGCCTTCGATGCGCTCGAGCAGCGCGAGCGGCACGCGCCGCCTGATCACGTCTTCGAGGGAAAGCGCCATTTCGTCGCGAACCGCGAGAATCGCCTCGGCTACGACCAAAGTCGTAGTAGGGCTCAGGCGCTGCGCCCAACGCGGTTCTTCCTCGATCAGCTCGGCGATGCGGCCGATGCGCGTTCCATACCGCAGTGTCAGCGCAGTTGCGCACGCTTCGTCCACGCCGCGCAGCTTGAGCAGCGGAACCATGGCGCTCTGCCAGCGCTCGAACTCCTCCTCGGGCGTGCCGGGCAGCGGCGGGTACGCCGTGCGGCTCGGCGTGTGCGCGCGCGCGAGCTGCTGCTCGACGCGATCGACGATCTCGATGGCGTCGCAGCGCGCGGTGGTGAACTTTCCCCCCAGCGGCATGACCACGCCGCGCCTGGGCTCGAGTACCGTGAACTCGCGCGTCACCGCGGCGAGCGACTCGGTGTCCTCGGCCTGCAGCGTGCGCACGCCGGCGTAGCGTGCGAGCACGTCCTCGAAGGTCCAGTTGATGCCGGGCAGCCCGTTGTGCACGCCCGCCAGCAGGTAGCGCACCTCGTCGTCGGTCGCATCGATGCGGTCGGGATCGGCGATTTCCTCCTCAGTCGTGCCGATCAGCGTGCGGCCGTACCACGGGATCACGAAGAACACGCGGCCGTCCTTCGCCGTCAGCAGGAAGGCGGCGTCGCAGCCCGGGATGGCGGGCACCACTATATGTATGCCCTTGACCCGCTTGACCCGCGGCGCGGCCGCGCCAAGCAGCTGCGGCGCCCACGGGCCGGCGGCGTTCACGGTCACGCGCGCGCGCAGCTCGAAGGACTCGTCGGTGAGCCGGTCGTGCACCCGCGCGCCGGTGACGGCGCCCTCGTGCTCGAGCAGCTCCAGCGCCGCGAGGCGATTGGCGACGATGGCGCCGGCGCCCTGCGCGGCGGCGACGACGGTCAGCGTCATGCGCGCGTCGTCCTCCTGGCAGTCGCCATAGGCGAAGCCGCCGAGCAGGCGCTCCGGATCCACGTAAGGGAACTGCTTGAGCAGCGCGGTGGCCGAGTAACGCTTGTGCCAGGGCACCGGCTGGCCGCGGCCGCCGAGGAAGTCGTACAGCGTGAGGCCGGCCGACAGCGCCAGCATGGATGCGCGCGGGCCTTTCCACACCGGCATGACAAAGGGCAGCGGCCGCACCAGGTGCGGCGCCAGTCGGTGCAGGCGGCGGCGCTCGACCAGCGCGTCGCGCACCAGCCCGAAGTCGTAGTGCTCGAGGTAGCGCAAGCCGCCGTGGATCAGCTTGCTCGACGACGACGACGTGGCGGCCGCCCAGTCGTCGCGCTCGATCAGCGCCACGCTCAGGCCCCGCAGCGCAGCGTCATAGGCCGTCCACGCGCCGTAGATGCCGCCGCCGATGACCAGCACGTCGAACGTGCGCTCGCGCAGCGGGGCGGTGAAGCGCAACAGCGGGAAGGCGTGTGTCACTTCACTTAAACACCAACTCGGTCTGGAAGTGCCCCGGCTTCTGCTTGTGCAGGCGTAGGAAGGCGTCGGCGATGCGCGCCGGGTCGTAATGCGTGCCCGATTGCACGAAGCCGTAGACCGTGACCGTGGCGACGTGGATGCCGTGCGCGCCCAGTTCCTGCGCCAGGCTGTAAGTCAGGTTGCGCAGCGCGGCCTTGCCGAGCGACAGCGAGGTGTAGTTGGCGGCCGGCTCGTGGGCGAAGCCGCCGCCGGTCAGCAGGATGGTGCCGCGCCCGCGCGCCTTCATCGCGCCCGCTGCCTGCTGCGCGCACAGCAGCGCGCCGGTGACGTTGACGCGGAAATCGGCGACGAGCTGCTCGGCGTTGAGCGTGGTCGGCTTGCCGGGGCTGTGCGCCGCCGGGTTGTAGACCAGCACTTCGGGATCGCCGAGGTCCGCGCGCACGCTGGCGAACAGCTGGCGCAGCGACGCTTCGTCGCTGGCGTCGGCCGCGTAGGCGCGGGCCGCGGTGCCCTGTTGTTCGAGCTCGCGGCGGAACTCGTCGAGTTTTGCGGGATGGCGCGCGGCCAGCGCCAGCGCATAGCCCTCCCGGGCGAACGCCTGCGCCACCGACTGCCCGATGCCGGGGCCGGCGCCGACGATCAGGCAGGCGGGTTTCATGGCCGCACGTTATGGCCGAGGAAATCGGCGATGCAGCGCGCGGTTTCCTCCGGCGCGGAGAAGTGCAGCATGTGCGAGCCGCGCTCGACGACCACGGCGCGCCAGTCGCGGAAGCCGGCACGCCGGCGCGCGGTTTCCTCGGCCGTGACGGCGTTGCGGAACTGCGACAGGCCGCCGTCCACGAACAGCGTCGGCGCGGTGATCTCGCGCCAGATCGCCAGCGACTCCTCGTTACGGTACAGGCCGGGCCCGCTGAGCCGGTGCTTGGGATCGGCGCACAGCGAGATGCGGCCGTGGCCGTCCTCGCGGCCCCAGCAGCGCGCGACGAAGCCGGCGCGCTCCGCCGGCAGGTCCGGGTGCTGCTTGCGGATCCGCCCGGCCAGCTCGTCGAATGAGGCGTAGGTCTTCTGCTGCGGCAGGTCCTTGAGCTCGTCGAGCCAGCGGCGGAAGCGCTTGGGCGCCAGCTTCGGTTCCATGTCCGGCAGGAACAGGCCGTCGAGGCACACCAGCTTGCTCACGCGCGCCGGGCGCAAGCCCGCGTACAGGGAGGCGACCTGCGCGCCCATGCTGTGGCCCACCAGCAGGATCGGCTCGCCGGGCGAGTAGTGGTCGACGATCGCCTCCAAGTCGCCCACGTAGTCCTGGAACCAGTAGCCGTCGGCCGGCCACTCGGTGTTGCCGAAGCCGCGGAAGTCGGGGCACAGCACCTGGAACTTCGGCAGCAGGCCCTCGGCGACCGGCTGCCAGGTGGCCGAGACGTCGAGGAAGCCGTGCAGCAGGAACACTTTCGGCGCGGCCGCGTCGCCCCAGCGGCGCACGTGGTAGCGCAGCTCGCGCACGCGGAGGAACTCGGAGTTGGGGGCGGACCGGCTCTGGCTCATGGCCCGGCGAGTCTAGCTGCCGAACCCCCACGCGGGTAGGCTGTGCGCCAGGAAAAGGGGACGGTGATGGCGGTTCCGATCAAAGGGCGCACGCAGGGCTCGCCGGGCGCGCAGGGCGCGCACCCGGAGCTGCCGTCGCGCCGGCTGGCCGCCATCATGTTCACCGACCTGGTTGGCTACAGCGCGATGGCCCATCGCGACGAGGCGCTGGCGATCGAGCTGCTCGAGCAGCACCGCAGCTGGGTGCGCGCGATCCTGCCGCGCTTTGGCGGCCGCGAGATCGAGACCATTGGCGACGCCTTCCTGATCGAATTCGGCAGCGCGCTGGCCGCGGTCGAGTGCGCGGTCGCGGTGCAAGAGCGCTTTGCCGCCTACAACGAGCACGCCCCGTACGGCCGGCGCATGCAGCTGCGCGTCGGCATCCATCTCGGCGACGTCGAGCACGCCGGCGACAAGGTGATGGGCGACGGCGTCAACATCGCCTCGCGCATCCACGGCATGGCCCAGCCGGGGGGCATCTGCGTGTCCGAGGACGTGCAGCGCGCCGTGCGCAACCGCGGCGAGCTGGTGTTCACCAGCATGGGTTCGCCGAAGCTCAAGAACATCGAGACGAAGCTCGAGTTGTTCGAAGTCCACGCCGGCGGCGGCGGCAAGCGCGCGGCGATGGTCGCCGGCGTGAAGCGCCGGGTGGGCAAGATCCCGCGCTGGCTGATGATCACGGTCGTCGTGATCGTGGCGATCAACATTCTTGACGACAAGGAGGAGATCCCCGGCAGCAAGGGCCCCGGCAACATCGAGGTCGACGTCGGCGACCTGGAGGACCCGCCGTCCATCGCCGTGCTGCCGTTCGAGAACCTCAGCGCCGAGGCAGACAGCGCGTTCTTCACCGATGGCCTGCACGACACGGTCATCGGGCACCTGTCGCGCGTCAGTGGCCTCAAGGTCATCTCGCGCACTTCGGTGATGCCGTACCGCGGCAAGCAGAAGAGCCTGCGCCGCATCGGCCGCGAGCTGGGCGCCGACCACATCCTCGAGGGCAGCGTGCAGCGCGCCGGCGGCCGCGTGCGCGTCGCGGCGCAGCTGATCGAGACGGACACGGACACGCACGTGTGGAGCCACGAGTACGACAGCGAGCTCAAGGACGTGTTCGCGGTGCAGGCCGACATCGCGCAGAGCGTGGCCACGGCGGTGCACGCCAAGCTGACGCCGCGGGAGCAGGCCTCCATCGCGTCCATTCCGACCAGCCACCCGGCGGCGTACGACCTGTACCTGCGCGCGGTGCTGATCGAGCGGCGGTCGGAACCGAAGGGCGCCCAGATCGCCGAGGCCATCGGCTGGCTCGAGCAGGCGGTCGCGCTGGACCCGAAGTTCGCGCCGGCCTACGCGCTGCTGGCCCGCCTGCACGACATGATGTACTGGTACGGGCACGACCCCAGCGAAGCGCGGCGCGCGCGGATCGGCGAGAACGCCGACCTTGCGCTGAAGCTCGACCCGGCCCTGCCCGACGCGCACGTCGGCAAGGCGCTGTTCCACTACCACGGCTTCCGCAATTATGAGGCGGCGCTCGCCGAGCTCGAGATCGCGCGCGGGCTGGCGCCCAACAACGCCGCGGTGCACTTCTGGCTCGCGCCGATCTATCGCCGGCAGGGGCGCTGGGACGACGCGCTGGCCAGCCTCGAGCGCGCCACCGCGCTGGACCCGCTGAACACCAATTACGCGACGGAACAGGGCGGCACCTTGCAGATGATGCGGCAATATCCCGAGGCGGCGCGGGCGTACGCGCGCCTCATCACGCTCGAGCCCGAGATCCCGGTCGGCGCCGTGCTCGTCGCGTACAACACGTTCCTGATGACGGGCGAGCTGGCGCCGTTCGAGCAGGCGGTGGCGAACGTGCCCGCCAGCTTCGACCCGGGCTGCCAGGTCACCGGCATGCGCGTCGGCCTGCTGACGATGAAGCGCGAGTACGCGAAGGCGATGGAGGTCGGCCGGGCGTGCACGGAAGCGTTCGTGCCGGCCAGCGGCGGCACGCAGATTCCGGTCGAGTACTTCTTCGCTCAGGTCAAGTGGCTGGCCAACGACCGCAAGCCGCCGGCGGAGGCCGCGCGCGCCCGCGACATCCTCGAGAAGGCGGTCGCCGCGCGTCCCGACAATGCCGAGGGGCGCATGCACCTGGCCTTCGCGTTGACCATGGCGGGCGACAAGCGCCGCGCCATCGAGGAAGCCGACCGCGCGCTCGAGTCGATGCCGCTCACCCGCGATGCCGTCACCGGCGCCAGCCTGCGGCGCTCCGCGGCCGAGGTCTACGCCAATGCGGGCGCGCAGGAGCGCGCGATCGACCTGCTCGAAGAAGCGCTGAAACTGCCCAACGGCGGCTCCGTGCAGGAGACCAAGCTCGACCCGATGCTCGACCCGCTCCGCGGCAACCCGCGCTTCGAGAAGCTGTTGGCCAAGCATTTGTCGCGGGGCGCCTGAAGGCCGCTGTGCTGGGGGCGCTACGGCTAGACTGCGCGCCATGAAACTGCCCGGCACGCTGCCGACCGAACCCGCGCTGTATTTCACGCGCAATGACGCCGCCGACCCGCGACTGGGTGACCGCGTCAACCGGGGTGGCGGAACCTACTCCGAAGCGGCGGTCGTGATCCTCGGCTGTCCGCAGGATGAGGGTGTGCGCCGCAACGGCGGGCGGGTGGGGGCCGCGCGGGGCCCGGCCGAGATCCGCCGCGCGCTCTACAAGATGACCCTGAACGGCCTCGACGGCCTCGGCCTGCACGACGCCGGCGATGTCGAGCCGCAAGCCACGCTGGAAGACACGCACGCCGCACTGCAGGCCGCGGTTGCGCAACTGCTGGCCGACGGCAAGCGCGCGGTCGTACTCGGCGGTGGCAACGACATCTCTTATCCGGATTGCGCGGCGCTGGCGCAACACGCCGGCGACGTGCTGGCCTTCAACGTGGACGCGCATTTCGACGTGCGACCGGACGCCGAGCGCAACAGCGGCACGCCGTACCGCCAGCTGCTCGAGGAAGGCCTGCTGCGGCCGCACCGCTTCTTCGAGCTCGGCAGCCAGCCGTTCTGCAACGCGCAAGCGCACGCGGACTACCTGAAGGAGAAGCGCGTGCGCGTGACGCCGCTGGCGGCGCTGCGCGCCAGGGGTGCGGCGCCCATCGTGCGCCGGGCGCTGCGCGAAGCCGCGCGCGCCAAGGCCGTGTTCTGGGGCCTCGACATGGACGTGGTGAACGCCGCGGAAGCCCCCGGCGTGTCGGCGCCGAATCCGCTGGGCCTGTCGGGCGCCGAGCTGTGCGAGATCGCGGCGCTCGCGGGAGCCGAGCCGCGCACGCGCATCGTCGAGCTGAGCGAGGTCAACCCGGTGTTCGACGTGGACGGGCGCACCAGCCGGTTGGCGGCGGCGGTGATTTGGCATTATCTCGCGGCGGTCGCGGCTAAAGCCGCTCCTACAATGAAGAAGAAGCGCACATGAAGCGCACCATCCGCGCGCCACGCGGCACCACACTCTCCTGCCGCAACTGGCAGATCGAGGCCGCCTACCGGATGATCCAGAACAACCTGGATCCCGATGTCGCCTTCGATCCGGACAACCACATCGTCTATGGCGGCCGCGGCCGCGCCGCGCGCAACTGGGCCTGCTACGACGCCATCCTGGAGTCGCTCAAGAAGCTCGCGCCCGACGAAACATTGCTGGTGCAGTCCGGCAAGCCGGTCGCCGTGTTCAAGACGCACACCGATGCGCCGCGCGTGCTGCTGGCCAACTCCAACATCGTGCCGAAGTGGTCCACGCAGGAGAACTTCGACCGCTGGGAGCGCGAGGGCCTGATCATGTACGGCCAGATGACGGCCGGCAGCTGGATCTACATCGGCACCCAGGGGATCCTGCAGGGCACCTATGAGACCTTCGGCGCGCTGGCGCGCCAGCACGGCTGGGGCACGCTCAAGGGCCGGCTCACCGTCACTGCCGGGCTCGGCGAGATGGGCGGCGCGCAGCCGCTCGCGGTCACGCTCAACGAAGGCGTCGGCCTGTTCGTCGAAGTGGATCCGTGGCGCGCCGAGCGCCGCCTGCGCCTGAAGCAGGTGGATACGATCGCCAGGGACCTCGACTCCGCCATCGCCGAGGCGCTCGACTGCAAGAAGCGCGGCATCGCCCGCTCGATCGCCGTCGTCGGCAATGCCGCCGAGGTCCTGCCCTTGATGCAGAAGAAAAAGCTCAAGCCGGACGTCGTCACCGACCAGACCTCGGCGCACGACGTCATGCACGGCTACATCCCCGCGGGCCTGTCGCTCGAGCAGGCGGCGAAACTGCGCAAGAAGAATCCGAAGCGGTACGAACGCAAGGCCATGGACTCGATGGCGACGCACGTCGAGGCGATGCTGAAGTGGCAGAAGCAGGGTGTCGTCGTGTTCGACTACGGCAACAACCTGCGCCAGCGCGCCTTCGACCACGGCGTGAAGAAAGCCTTCAACTACCCCGGCTTCGTGCCGGCCTACATCCGGCCACTGTTCTGCGAGGGGCAGGGCCCGTTCCGCTGGGTCGCGCTGTCCGGCGATGCCGAGGACATCTACAAGACCGACCGCGCGGTGATGGAACTGTTTCCGGACAAGAAGCACCTGCACCGGTGGCTGAAGATGGCGCGCGAGAAAGTCGCCTTCCAGGGCCTGCCGGCGCGCATTTGCTGGCTTGGCTACGGCGAGCGCCTCAAGGCCGGGCTCAAGTTCAACGACATGGTGGCCAAGGGCGAGCTGAAGGCGCCGATCGTCATCGGCCGCGATCACCTCGACAGCGGCTCGGTGGCGAGCCCGAACCGCGAGACCGAGGCGATGAAGGACAAGAGCGACGCCATTGCCGACTGGCCCCTGCTCAACGCCATGATCAATGCGGTGGGCGGCGCGACCTGGGTCAGCATCCACAACGGTGGCGGCGTGGGCATCGGCTACTCGACCCACGCCGGACAGGTGATCGTCGCGGACGGCACCCCGGAGGCGGCCAGGCGCCTCGAGCGCGTGCTGACCACGGATCCCGGCATGGGCGTGGTGCGGCACGCCGACGCCGGCTACGACGAGGCCATCCGCTTCGCGCGCAAGACCGGCGTCGCCATCCCAATGATGGGCCGATGACGCCGGCCGACCTGCTGGTCCACAGTGCCGCCCAGCTCGTCACCTGCGCATCAAATGGCGGCCCGCGGCGCGGCGTCACGGCCGGCATCGGGGTCATTCCCGGCGGCGCCGTCGCCATCAGCGGCGAGCGCATCGTCGCCGTAGGGCCGACCGCCGAGCTGCGGCGCACCTACGAGGCGAAGCAGGAGATCGACACCTCGGGCTGCGTGGTGTGCCCGGGGTTCGTCGATCCGCACACGCACGTCGCCTATGCCGGGGATCGCGTGGACGAGTTCGAGCGGCGCATCCGTGGCGAGACCTACCAGCAGATCGCCGCC
The DNA here is from genome assembly GCA_031396115.1 of Gammaproteobacteria bacterium. Lineage (GTDB taxonomy): Bacteria > Pseudomonadota > Gammaproteobacteria > Nevskiales > Nevskiaceae > JACPFV01. The sequence continues at coordinate 8,514 of JANNKD010000267.1, read as the reverse complement.
GCCGGCGGGGGCATCCTCTCCACGGTGCGCGCCACGCGCGAAGCCTCGGTGTCGGCCATCGTCGAGCAGTCGGCCGCGCGCCTCGACGAAATGCTGCGCTTGGGCACGACCACGGCCGAGGTCAAGACCGGCTACGGCCTCGACACCAGCCACGAGCTCAAGCTGCTGCGCGCCATCGACCGGCTCGACCGGCACCAGCCGATCGAGCTGGTGCCGACCTTCATGGCGGCCCACACGGTGCCGCCCGAGTTCGCGGGCCGCGCCGGCGCTTACATGCAGTACATCATCGACGAGTCGCTGCCGGCCGCGGTCGACTGGTACGCGGGCTCGCCATTCGCGCAGGACCAGCGGCCGATGTTCGCGGACGTGTTCTGCGAGCAGCACGCCTTCGACCTGCAGGAAACGCAGCGCCTGCTGCAGGCGGCCAGGGACGCGGGGCTGCCGCTGAAGGCGCACGTGGACCAGTTCACCGAGCTCGGCGGGCTGGCGCTGGCGCTGCGCCTCGGCGCAACCTCGGTGGACCACCTTGACGCGACCGGCGCCGACGGCATCGCCGCGCTGGGGCGGTCGAGCGCCATCGCCGTCGTGATCCCGACCTCCACCTTCAACCTGGGCGCAACGCGTTTCGCCGATGCGCGCGCCATGATCGACGCCGGTGCGGCCGTGGCGCTGACCACCGACATCAATCCCGGCTCGTCGCCGTGCCCGTCCATGCCGCTGGCCATGGCGATCGCCTGCCGCTACCAGAAGCTCACGCCGGCCGAGGCCCTGGCCGCCGCCACTATCAACGCCGCGCACGCCATCGGCCTGGGCGACCGCCTCGGCTCGCTGGAGCCGGGCAAGCAGGCCGACCTGCTGGTGCTCGACGTGCCGGACTACCGGCATCTGGCATATCGTTTCGGCGGCAATCCGGTGGGGCAGGTGATCAAGAAGGGGTCGGTGGTCGTATGAAGGACGTATTGCTGGACGGCGCGAGCCTGACGTTCGACCAGGTGCTGGCCGTGGCGCAGGGCGCGCCCGGCAAGCCGCGCGTGGCGCTGACCGACGCGGCGCGCGTCGCCGTGCAGCGCGCCGCCGACGGCGTGCAGCGCCTGCTCAAGGAAGGCCGCATCGCCTACGGCATCACCACCGGCTTCGGCGCGTTCAAGGACCGGGTGATCCCGCCGGAGCAGGTCGAGCAGCTGCAGCGCAACATCCTGGTCAGCCACGCCGTCGGCGTCGGCCGGCCGTTCGACATCGCCACCACGCGCGCCATCATGCTGATCCGCGCCAACACGCTGGCGCGCGGCAACTCCGGCGTGCGCCCGCAGACGCTCGACCTGCTGCTCGAGCTGCTCAACCGCGGCGTGCACCCGGTCATTCCCGAGAAAGGCTCGCTCGGCGCCAGCGGCGACCTGGCGCCGCTCGCGCACATGGCGCTGCCGCTGATCGGCGAGGGCGAGGCCGAGCACCACGGCCGCGTGCAGAAATCCGCCGAGGCGCTGGCCGCGGCCGGCCTCCAGCCGCTGACACTGGCCGCGAAGGAGGGCCTCGCGCTCACCAACGGCACCTCGGTGATGTGCGCGCTCGGCGTGCTCGAGACACTGCGCGCCGAATCGCTGTCGCACGCGGCCGACGTGGCCGGCTGCCTGTCGCTGGAGGCGCTCAACGGCACGCCGGCAGCGTTCGACGAGAGGGTCCACAAGCTGCGCCCGTTCCCGCGCCAGATCGAGTGCGCCGCCTACCTGCGCGCGCTGCTGGCCGGCAGCGGCTACGTGCGCGGCGCCGACAGCGGCAACGTGCAGGACGCCTACACGCTGCGCTGCATCCCGCAGGTGCACGGCGCGGTGCGCGACGCCATCGCCTATTCACGCTGGGTGTTTCAGATCGAGCTGAACTCGGTCACCGACAACCCGCTGCTGTTCGTGGACGAAAAGTCCGGCGCCGTCGAGGTCATCTCGGGCGGCAACTTCCACGGCGAGCCGCTGGCCATCGCCATGGACTACCTCGGGTTGGCCGCGGCCGAGCTCGGCAACATCTCGGAGCGGCGCATCATGCGCCTGACCGACGAAGCCTCGAACACGCACGTACTGCCGGCGTTCCTGACCCGCGAGGGCGGCCTCAACTCCGGCTTCATGATCGTGCAGTACACCGCCGCGGCGCTGGCCACCGAAAACAAGGTGCTGGCGCACCCGGCCAGCGTCGACACCATCCCGACCTCGGCCAACGTCGAGGACCACGTCAGCATGGGCGTGACCGCGGGCCTCAAGCTGCGGCAGATCCTCGACAACGTCGAGCTCATCCTCGCCATCGAGCTGATGACTGGCGCGCAGGGCGTGGACTTCCGTCCGAAGGCACAGTTGGGATGCGGCACCGCGGCGGCCTATAAGCGGGTGCGCGCGCAAGTGCCGTTCATCGAGCGCGACGCGCTGCTGAACGGCCACATCGAGTCGGTGCGCCGCGAGTTGCGCAGTGGCGCGCTGGTCGCGGCCGTGAAGGGCGCGCTGCAAGCCCCGAGCCGTTAAGCCGGCGTTATTTCGACGGCGGCGGGGTCGCGGCGAGCCAGGCCCGCACGGTCTGACGCCCGGCCGCCTGCGCGAACGCCGCCTCCGCGCCATCCACCAGCGCCAGCGCCTCGCCGGCGGCCCCGCGGCGGCCGTCGACGCCTTCGCGGAGCAGTTGCCAGAGTTGCGCCACCGTCAGCGATTCGAGGTCGCGCTTGGGCAGCAGCTGGCGGCCGCCTACGCCGCTCTCGGCCAGCACGCCGTGGTGCAGCAGCACCTCGACGATGCGCTCGATGTGGTCGGGGACGGCGGTCAGTTCGCGATGCAGATGGTCCAGCGTCACCGGCGGCTCGCCGGCGAGGAAACGCCGGCCCACCAGCGCGACGACCTGCAGCCCGAGCAGCTCGGCCGAGCGGCCCCACATCTGCGGCGCGATGCGCATCGGCGCCACGCGCTCCGGATACTGCAGGTAGTAGGCGAGCTGGCAGCCGACCAGCAGGATCAGCCAGCCGACGTACAGCCAGATCAGGGCCAGGATGACGATGGCGAAGCCGGAGTAGATGACGTTGTAGTTCGGCGAATTCGCCACGAACGAGGCGAATGCCAGGCTGGCGGACTGCCACAGGAAGCCGGCCAGCAGGCCGCCGCCGGCCGCGGCCGACAGCCGCACCCGCGTGTTCGGGATGAAGGTGTACAGGAACGTGAACAGGCCGACGATCACGAGGTAGGGGATCAGGCGCCCGAGCACGTAAATGATCGCGCCGACCGGCTCGATCGACGCGAGTTTCGCCACCAGGCCGCTGCTCATGACGGTGGCGGTCATGGCCAGCGCGGCGAAGATCGCCACCGGCCCGATCATCAATAGCGAGAGATATTCGCCGATGCGCTGGCCGAGGCGGCGGCGCGTCTGGATCCGCCAGATGTAATTGAAGGAGTCCTCGAGCTTCTGGATCATCGACAGCACGGTGTAGATCAGCAGCACCACGCCGAGCGAGCCGAGCACGCCGACCTTGATGTTCTCGACGAAGGCCACGATGTTGCGCGCCAGCTCCGCGCCCTCGGAGCCCAGCGGCAGCAGGAATTCCCTGAGAATGGGCTCGAGGTTGTTGTGGGCGCCCACGCCCTTGAGCACCGAGAACGCGAGCGCCAGCAGCGGCACCAGCGAGAGCAGGCTGGTGTAGACCAGGCTCATCGCCCGCATGCTGATCTGGCCGTCGAGCAGGTCGCGGGACAGCGCGTACAGGTAGCGGCCGGCCGGCCTGGCGCAGCTCATGCTGGAAGCGGCTGAGCGCTTCGCGCTCACCCCACAGGGTTTCGCGCAGCCGTGCCAGCCAGACAGGGATCTGGATCACGCCAAGGCTCCTCCCGGGTGTGGACCGGCCCGTAGGATACCGTCCGACCCCGCCGCTCGTCGGTTGGAGGACCCCCTGTCTTGACATTGTGCAGCGCAGCAATTACAGTGCCACCACAGTTTGCTGCACCGCAGCACCAACATAAAGAATCGGTACCTGGATCAACAACTTAAGGAGAATACACAATGAACATCGAGAAGGCTGTGAAGGAAGTTCAGGGTCGTCTGGAGACGGTCGGCGGGCAGGCTCAGGATCTGGCGAAGGTTTCGCTCAAGACCATCAAGGCTGCCAACGAGATCGTGGTCGAGGGCGTGCAGGGCCTGGTGACGGTTCAGACCGCCGCCGCGAAGGATCTGTATGCCGCCAGCAAGACGAGCTTCGACAAGGCAGTTGCCGCCGGCCTCGTCGCCGTCGCCAAGTCGCCGGTCGAGTTCCTGCCGGAAGGCCGCGAGACGATCGTCGGCGCGTTCAACGAGTCGGTCGACACGGTCACCAAGACGGGCGAGAAGCTGGTCAAGGTCGTGAAGACGGGCTACGAGCAGGCCGCTGCGACGATCACCGGCAAGCCGGTGCGCAAGGCGACCCGCGCGCGCAAGACCACGCGCAAGACGCACTCGGCGTCGGTTGCCGCCTAACGGCAAACCGGAACCGCTCTTGCGGTGACATCAAAGGGGCCGGGCGACCGGCCCCTTTTTTATTTGGGGAGAGAAGAAATGGCCAGGAAACTTTTGTCCACCAAGGTTCCGGCTGCGGGGCGCGCCTACCTGGAGCGCGCCGTCGGCGGCGTAGCGCGGGTGCTGTTGCACGAAGTGGACGCGATGGGCGGTCACTGGGCCGAGGTTCGCGAACGGCTCGTGGTGGCGCTCAAGGCGCGCGGCCTGGGCGAGCTGGTGCGCCACCAGTTGGACCTGTTTCCGGAAACGCGCGTGCGCCTGACGCTGGATCACCGCGAACGCCGCGCGCTGCTGCACAGCTGGCTCACCGACCTGCGCAACGGCCCGCGCCAGGCGGCGTAGGCAGGTCCGGCGAGGCGCCTAGTCCTCGTCGCGGGCGCCCTTGCCGTAGAGCAGCCGGCGCACCGGCTTGCTCTTGCGCAACTGCTCGAGGTTGTCGAGCAGGAAGCCGGCCGGGTCGGCGGCGACCCGCTCCTTGATGAACTGCATCAGCTCCTCGCGCATGGCCGCGACATCCGGCAAGCCCAGGAAGCGCTGCAGTTCCTCGGGTTTCATGTCGATTTCCATCTTGATTCGCATGACGCATCCTCATGCTTGTAGGAGCGCCACCTTGGCGCGACCCAATCGCGCCTAGGAGGCGCTCCTACAGAAGCTTACACCCCGGTCAGGCGGCGCTGCGCCTCGCGATACTTGGCCGCGGTCTTCCCTACGAGGTCGTCCGGCAGCACCGGCCCCGGCGCCTGCTTGTTCCAGTCGAGCGTCTCGAGGTAGTCGCGCACGAACTGCTTGTCGAAGCTCGGCGGGCTGGTGCCGACGCGGTAGGTGTCGGCAGGCCAGAAACGCGAGGAATCCGGCGTGAGTACTTCGTCGATCAGGTGCAGCGTGCCTGCCTCGTCGACGCCGAACTCGAACTTGGTGTCGGCGATGATGATGCCGCGGTCGCGCGCGTAGTCGGCGGCCTCCCGGTATAGCCGCAGGCTGGTGTCGCGCACCTGCGCCGCCAGCTTCGCGCCGAGGCGCCGCTCGACTTCGGCGTAGGCGATGTTTTCGTCATGCTGGCCGACCGGCGCCTTGTCCGCGGGCGTGAAGATGGCCTCGGGCAATTGCTGCGCCAGCGCCAGGCCCCTCGGCAGCTTGATGCCGCAGACCGCCCCGGTCTTCTGGTAGTCCTTCCAGCCCGAGCCAATCAGGTAACCGCGCACCACGGCCTCGATCGGCAGCGCCTTGAGCTTGCGCGCCACGGCCACGCGGCCCTGGCACTGCGCGATCTCGTCGGGCTGCAGGTAATGGGCCAGACGCACTTCCGGCGCGAGGTGATTGGGCACGATGCCGGCGAAGCGGTTCATCCAGAACTCGGTCACCGCGGTCAGCACCGCGCCCTTGCCCGGGATCGGCCGCGGCAGGATCACATCGAAGGCGGACAGGCGGTCGGTGGTGACGATCAGCAGGTGCTGGTCGCCGAGCGCGTAGATGTCGCGCACCTTGCCACGGTGCACGCGCGGCACGCTGCGCAGGCTGGAGTCCTGCAGCGCGGTCACGACAGGCTTGCCGCGGAGAAGAAATACCGGCCACCGCTGGCGATCGCGACCACGCCGAGCCCCAGCAGCAGGTTCACGGCGATGAACACGCGGATCTGGCCCAGCGCCTTGCCCGCGTCGGCCCAGTGACTGCCGGCCACCGCCGCGCGCAGGCGCCTGAGCGGCGCGAAGGTCACGTGGGCGGTCAGCAGCATCATCAGCACTCCGGCGCCGAGCATCAGGTGCACGTGCATGCCGGCGGCTTTCAGGCCGCCCAGCACGCTGAAGGTCATCCACAGGCCGGTGGCGAGCAGCAGCACGATGCAGGCCCAGACCCAGCGGAAGAAAGCGGTCAGCGTGTCCGACCACAGTTTCAGGCGGTGCGCCGGGTCGAGGCCGGCGGCGGCAGGGCGCAGGCACACGAACGCGAAGAACATGCCGCCGACCCAGATGGTCGCAGCGAGCAGGTGCAGCGTCAGGGCGATTCCCACGCGGTGGCTCCCGGAAAGGCGGCCACTTTAATGTAAAGCCGCCCCGGCCCACAAAAAGGTGTGCGTCCCCTTTTTCAATGGAATAATGCGCGCCCGATGAGCACCCTCAGCCCGCACGAATTCCGCATCGCGCCGAGCATCCTGTCGGCCGACCTGGCGCGCCTGGGCGACGAGGTCAAGGGCGTGCTCGCCGCCGGCGCGGACATGATTCACTTCGACGTGATGGACAACCATTACGTGCCGAACCTGACCTTCGGCCCGGTGGTGTGCGAGGCGCTGCGCAAGGCCGGCGTGACGGCGATGCTCGACGTGCACCTGATGGTCGAGCCGGTGGACGCCATCGCGCAGGCTTTCGCCAAGGCCGGCGCCAACATCATCACGTTCCATCCCGAGGCCACGCGCCACATCGACCGGTCGCTGCAGGCGATCAAGGCGGCCGGGTGCCAGGCCGGCCTGGTGTTCAACCCGGGCACGCCGCTCGATTGCCTGCCGTACGTGCTCGACAAGGTGGACATGGTGCTGATCATGTCCGTGAATCCGGGCTTCGGCGGGCAGAGCTTCATCCGCTCGGCGCTGGAGAAACTGACCGAGGCGCGCAAGCTGATCGACGAGGGCGACCGCGACATCCGCCTCGAGATCGACGGCGGCGTGAAGGCCGACAACATCGCCGAGATTGCGCGCGCCGGCGCGGATACGTTCGTCGCGGGCTCCGCGATCTTCGGCACCAAGGACTACAAGGCGACGATCACGGCCCTGCGCGAGCAGCTGGCCCGGGTACGCAACTGAGTGCGCCGGCCGCGCACAACCGCATCGTCCTGACGCGCGAGCTGCCGGGCGATCTCGACACACCGGTCGGCGCCTACCTCAAGCTCGCCAACGCCCCGTACACCTACCTGCTCGAATCGGTGCAGGGCGGCGAGCGCTTCGGCCGTTATTCCTTCATCGGCCTGCCGAGCCGCGAGGTGCTGCGGGTCTACGGCCGCGCCGCCTCCGTGCGCCGTGACGGCAAGCTGATCGAGCAGACCACGCTGAGCGATCCGCTGCCGTGGCTGCGCGAGTACGCGGCGCGCTATCGCGTGCGGCACGTGCCGGGCCTGCCCCGCCTGTGCGGCGGGCTGGTCGGTTACTTCGGCTACGACTGCGTGCGTTATTTCGAGCCGAAGCTGAAGGGCGAGAAGGCCGATCCGCTCGGCACGCCCGACATCCTGCTGATGCGCTCCGACGAGCTCGTCGTGTTCGACAACCTGCGCGCCACGCTGACGCTGTGCGTGCAGGCCGATCCCACCTCGAAGGCGGACCTCAAGCGCGCGGAGAAGCGCCTGGACGCGATCGAAGCCCGGCTGCGACGCCCGCTCAAGGCGCCGCGCCGCGCCGCGCGCGGCAAGGGCAAGTCCGGTTTCGTCTCCGGCTTCAGCCAGCAGAAATTCCACGCCGCCGTGGAGCGCATCAAGGCCTACATCGCGGCCGGCGATGCCATGCAGGTCGTGCCCTCGCAGCGCCTCTCCGCGCCATTCAAGGCGCCCGCGGTGGCGTTGTATCGCGCGATCCGGCGGCTGAATCCGTCGCCGTATCTGTTCTACCTGCACCTCGACGACCACCACATCGTCGGCTCCTCGCCCGAGCCGCTGGTGCGCGTCGAGGACGGCGCCGTCACCGTGCGGCCCATCGCCGGCACGCGCAAGCGCGGCGCGACGGAAGCCGAGGACCTGCGCAACGAGCGCGAGCTGCTGGCCGATCCCAAGGAGATCGCCGAGCACCTGATGCTGATCGACCTCGGCCGCAACGACGTCGGCCGCGTAGCGGAGACGGGCTCGGTGAAGCTGACCGAGAAGATGGCGATCGAGCGCTACAGCCATGTCATGCACATCGTGTCGAACGTCACCGGCACGCTGCGCAAGGGACTCGACGCGCTCGACGCGCTGGCCGCGACCTTCCCGACCGGCACGCTGACCGGTGCACCAAAGGTGCGCGCGATGGAGATCATCGACGAGCTCGAG
>JANNKD010000257.1:0-2495 GCA_031396115.1 Gammaproteobacteria bacterium | reverse complement strand
GGTAGGCCGGAGTGCGCCGAAGGCGCTCTCCGGCGCTCTGCAGGTCGCGGATCCAGAGCGCCGGAGAGGGCGCCTTGCGCCCACTCCGGCCTACAAGGGCAGGGGTCGAGAAGCGCACCAGTCGAGAAGTGCACAGGGCCGAAAAGCGCACAGGCCGACATGTGCACCGGTCGAGAAGCGCACCGGCCGAGACGGGCACTCGCCGAGAAGCGCACCGGCCGAGACGGGCACCCGCCGAGAAGCGCACCGGCCGAGACGGGCACCCGCCGAGAAGCGCACAGACCGCGATGGGCATCGGCCTACAAGGGCACCGGTCCCCGTCGAGTGCCGACTACGCGGCGTTTTCGGCCACCTGCGGATTGCGCCACGCGCGCAGCAGCTCGTCCCAGCGCGCGCGCGCCGTGGCCAGGTGCGCCTCCTTGACGTGGCCGTAGCCGCGGATGTGCTCGGGGATTTCCGCGATCTCGACCGCCAGCGCGTGGTTGGCCGGGGTCAGGCCGGCGACCAGCTCGTCGATCGACTTGCGGTAGTCGACGATCAACTGGCGCTCGCTCGTGCGCTCGGCGCTGTAGCCGAACACGTCGAGCGCGCCGCCGCGCAGGCCCTTGAGTTTCGCCAGCAGCTTGAACGCGGTCAGCATCCAGGCGCCGTACTCGCGCTTGACCAGGTGCCCGTCGGCGTCTTTCTTCGCGAACAACGGCGGTGCGAGGTGGAAGCGGATCGTGTAGTCGCCGTCGAAGGTCTGCTTCAAACGCTGCGCGAAGTCGCCGGAGGTGTACAGGCGCGCGACCTCGTACTCGTCCTTGTACGCCATCAGCTTGAACGCGTAGCGGGCGACGGCTTCGGCCAGGCCCGTCAGGCCGTTGGCCTTGGCCTGCTCGGCCGCGCGCACGCGTTCCACCAGCGCCTTGTAGTCGTTCGCGTAGGTGGCGTTCTGGTACTCGGTCAGCGCCTTGACCCGCCGCGCGATCGTCTCGTCGAGGTTGCGCGAGAACCGGTGCGGGTCGTCGAGCGATAGCGCTGTCGGAGCGGCTTCAGCCGCGACAGGCGTTGCGGGAAAGTCGGAACCCTGGTCGCGCGCAGAGCGCGCTCGTACGACAGCGGGCATGCCCGCGGCACTTCTGACCGCGTTTGGATCGTGCGCGGCCATGCGCCCCCAGTCGAACGCCTTCTTGTTCATCTCGATGGCGGCGTCGTTGAGTTCGATCGCACGCATCAGCGCGGCATGGCTGACCGGCACCAGGCCCCGCTGCCACGCGTAGCCGAGCATGAACAGGTTGGTCGCGATCGAATCGCCCAGCAGCGTGGTGGCCAGCTCCGTCGCCTCGATCAGGTCCGGCGGCTTGCCGCCCTGCGCCAGCTTCACCGCGTCAACGATCTCGCGTGCCGGAAACTGCATGTCGGCGTTGCGGGTGAACGTGCCCGGCATCGCCTCGTACGTGTTGAGCACGCAATGCGTACGGTCGGCGCGCACCTTCGACAGCGCCCAGTAGTCGTTGACCACGACCATGTCGCAGCCCAGCACCAGGTCGGCCTCGCCGGCCGCGATGCGCACCGCGTGAATGTCCTTGGGCGCCTTCGCCACCCGCACGTGGGTGGTGACAGCGCCGCCCTTCTGCGCGAGGCCAGTCTGGTCGAGCACGCTGGTGCCCTTGCCCTCCAGGTGCGCCGCCATGCCGATCAGCGCGCCGATGGTGACCACGCCGGTGCCGCCGATGCCGGTGACCAGGATGTTCCAGGGTTCGTCCAGCGCGGGCAGCGCCGGCATCGGCAGTGCGGAGAAATCCAGCGTGCCGGCCTTGCCCTTGTGCTTGCGCAAGCCGCCGCCGTGCACGGTCACGAAACTGGGGCAGAAGCCGTCCACGCAGCGATAGTCCTTGTTGCAGTTGGACTGGTCGATCGCGCGCTTGCGCCCGAACTCGGTCTCCACCGGCAGCACCGACACGCAGTTGGACTTCACGCCGCAGTCGCCGCAGCCTTCGCACACCGCCTCGTTGATGAACGCGCGCTTGGCCGGGTCCGGCATCAGCTTGCGCTTGCGCCGGCGGCGCTTCTCGGCCGCGCAGGTCTGGTCGTAGATCAGCACGCTGCAACCGGGTATCTCGCGCAGGCGCTTCTGCACCGCGTCCAGGTGCTCGCGGCCGATGAACTCGACCCCGTCGGGGAAGATCTCGGGTTTGGACCACTTCGCGATGTCGTCGCTCATCACGATGATGGTCTGCACGCCCTCGGCGCGCATCTGCTGCGCGATGCCGGGCACGGAAAGGGTGCCGTCGACCGGCTGGCCGCCGGTCATCGCCACCGCGTCGTTGTACAGGATCTTGTAGGTGATGTTGACCTTGGCCGCGATCGCCTGCCGGATCGCGAGCGAGCCGGAATGGAAATAGGTACCGTCGCCCAGGTTCTGGAACACGTGCTTCTCGCTGGTGAACGGGGCCTGCCCGCACCAGGTCGCGCCTTCGCCGCCCATCTGGGTGAAGGTGTCGGTGCGCCGG
>JANNKD010000247.1:0-6195 GCA_031396115.1 Gammaproteobacteria bacterium | reverse complement strand
CCGACCGTCTCCTTCTTGACGCGCAGGCCGGTCAGCAGCGCAGCCGCCATCACCGGCGAGACCTCGCCGCGCATGATGGCGCGCATCAGGTCGGCCATCTCGTCCGGGAAGATCTCGCGATGCTCGATGGTCCTCTGCAGGGCTTCCTGCACCGTGATCGGCATCAGTACGCCTCCAGGAAGTTGCGCAGCAGGTCGTGGCCGTGCTCGGTCAGGATCGACTCGGGGTGGAACTGTACGCCTTCGAGCGGCAGCGTCCGGTGGCGCAGGCCCATGATTTCGTCGCGGGCGCCGTCGTCGCGCTGGGTCCAGGCGGTGACTTCGAGGTCCTTCGGCAAGCCTTGGTCCGCGACGATCAGCGAGTGGTAGCGCGTGGCGGTGAACGGAGCTGGCAACTTCTTGAACACGCCCTGCCCGGCGTGATGAATCCGCGAGGTCTTGCCGTGCATGATCTCGCGCGCGCGCACCACCTTGCCGCCGAAAGCCTGGCCGATGCTCTGGTGGCCCAGGCACACGCCGAGGATCGGGAACTTGCCGGCGAGCTCGTGGATCAGCTCGAGGCAGATGCCGGCCTCGTTGGGCGTGCACGGCCCCGGCGACAGCACGATGTGCGAGGGCTTGAGCGCCGCGACCTGCTTCACCGTGATCTGGTCGTTGCGGTGCACCTGCACGTCCGCGCCGAGCTCACCCAGGTACTGCACCAGGTTGTAGGTGAAGGAATCGTAGTTGTCGATCATGAGAATCATGGCGGTGTCCAGCTCGAAAATGCTCCCGGCCCCGTTGCGGGGTGCGTCGCTTCAGTGGGAGCTGCGCCAGCGATTCATCGGATCGGACAAGGTCAGGGTGCCGCGGGGCGCCAATTCTAGCGGCTCCGACGGCGGCTGCGGGGGGGGCCCGGAGCGGGAACAGGTGCCCTATTTGATCAGCGTCGTCGGCTGCTGGTCCGGGCCAAGCACGAGCGGCTTGCCGGCTTTGTACGACGCCAAGTGGGCCTTGTGTTCATCGAGGTTCGCGACGGGGAGCTGTTGGGCCAGCCGGATGGAGTGCTCCTGGGCGGCGATGGCGCCCTGGAAATCCCCGAGTTCCGCGAGGACTGCGGCCTTCGTATCGAATGCCGCACGCCGGAAGTCCTTGTCGGGCCGCACGCGTTCCTGCTCCAGCGCCCAGTCGATCAACACCTTCGCGCGCTTGCCGTTGCGCAACGAGGCTTGCGGGACAGTCGCCAGGAACCAGGCAAGGTAGTTCAAGGGATAAACCACCTCACCACGATTTTCGACTGCTGCCTCCAGGTCGGCGAGCGCGGCCGCATAGTCGGCCCGCCGGTAGAGAACATGGGCGCGCTCGGTGCGCAGCTCAAGGTCATTCGGGGTCGCCGCAATTGCCTTGTCGTAGTCTTTCAGCGATTCCTCCACCCGCTGCAGCTTGACGAGGGTGTCGGCTCGCATATGGTAGACCCAGCCTTCGGGCTTGAGCTGGACCGCGAGGTCCAGGTCCTTCAGTGCCTCGTCATCGCGCCCCAGGCTGCGGAGCGCACTAGAACGCTCATACACCGCCGGGAAGTATTCGGGGTTGATCTCGAGCGCCTGCTTGTATTGCTCAATCGCCTTGTCCATCTCGCCCATCTCGGAATGCAGGAAGCCCAGGAAGTAGTAGCCATCGGGGAGAGCCGGTTCCAGCCTCAGGAACTGCCGATAGTCGGCGGCGGCTTTCTGCCGCTCGCCGATGTTGGCCAGGCAATGGCCCCGCAACAGGTACGCCTTGCTGGAATCCGGGTTTTGCCTCAGCACGTTATTGAAGTGCACGATGGCCTCGCGGTAGTTCTTGGCGTTGTAGTCGGTTATTCCGGCGGCCATCGATAGCTCGCCGCAGCCGCAAAGCAGCACTGCGGTCAGTGCGGCAACGCAGGTCCCCTTCAGTGATGGGAGCATCTGTAATCCGCGTCGAGGTCCAGCTTGGGGCCAGGGTCCGGATTACCTGAGTTCGCGAGGTGTTCTATGAGCTCAGCCCAGCCGGCCCGGAATTCAATCAGGGCGGACGTGGAGTATGCGAGTGGCATCGACGGAACATTTGCCAGGACGTCCGGCACGCCCCCGTCAACCAAGCCACCAACCCAGTGGTCGTGGAGGTCACCAAACGTGTGGCCTGCAAACACATGGGTTTCGAACCAAAGGGCCAGACCGATCCCCGGCGCCAATGGTGTGCCCGGCCTGCCCACGGTGGGGTTGTGGCCTAATGGGATACCGAAGGCCTCGAGCCCAAACGGGTCCACTTCTGCGGTCGGGCGCCCCATGACGTAGTTGTAGGTGTTGAGCCCGCCAAGCAGGCCAATTGGATCGGATTGCAGATAACGCCCCGTGCTCGAGTCGTAATACCGGTGCCAGTTGTACCAGAGCCCGCTCTCGGAGTCGTAGTACTGCCCCGGGAACCCCAGATTGAGATCTCCTTCCAGCGTGTCGGTCGCGATGTTGCGATCGAACGCGAGGTTGTTGGCACGCCAGACAATCGCCTTCGCGCCATTGGTTACCGCTTCAGGCCGGCCAAGGTGATCGGTGTGCACGTAGTACAACACTCCACTCCGGACGAACGCGATCGGCGCGCCATCGGCCCAGATGTAGAACGTGTTTGGCGTATCGCTGCCGCCGGATGTCTCCGCGAACAACAGTCCGTTGGGTCCGTTGACGTAGTTGTAGGCGCCTCCTGGGCCGGATTTCCTCACGCGCTGATGGAGGGCGTTGTAGCTGTATTGCGTCCTGACCCCGTTCCGGGTCACCGCATCCATGCGGCCGAACGCGTCGTAGCCGTAGGCGTACGCACCGCGCCACCCGGTCTCCGTCGTAATGTTTCCGACCGCATCGTAGGAAAAGTCCCTGGCGCGCGGTCCGCTGATGAAGTCGACGCGGTTGCTCGCCGGATCGATGACATACGCGTCGGTGATCCCGGCCGACGTGTGTGAGAGCCGGTTGGCCGATGCATCCAGCACGATGGCCTGGTTCCCGGCGCCCGCGGTCACGCCGGTCAGGCGCATCAGCTCGTCGTAACCGTAAGTCTGGGTCAACGATGGAAACAGCCCGTTGGTGATCTTGGTGAGCTGGTCGTTCGCCCCGTGCGCGTAGGTCAGGCTTTGCACGCCCGCAGTCGAAATCTGCTGCAACCTGAAAGCCTGGTCGTAAAGCGTCGACCGCTGCAGGCCATTGCCGAACGTCAGCCTCATGCGCGGACCAAGGGGGTAGTACTGCATGGCCGAGGCCACTGTCTTCGTCGTGCCTCCGGTGACGACCCTGACTGCGCTCAGCACCTGCTGGGGAGCGTCGTACTCATAAATTACCTGCGTGCCGCCGGGATAGGTCATCGATCGCGTGCGGTCCATCGCGTCGTAGCTCCAGCTGAGGGCATAGCTCGTGCCGTTGATGACGCTCGTCTGGCCCTGCAGCAGGCCCGCGTCGTCGTAGGCGTAGGTCAGTTGCGATGCGCCGTTCGTGGCGCTGCACAAGCGGCCAAGCCCGTTCGCGCAGGAGTCGTAGCCATACCTTTCCGTTGCCGCCGCAGTTCCATCCAGGGAGATCGACGTGAGACGGCCGAGCCCATCGGCATACTCGAACGCCGCCGTACGCTCGTTCTGGCGCGTTTCGGATACCACACGGCCCCCTTCGTCCCGGACGAACGATGTCGTGCCGGTGTCGGGACTGTCGACCCGGAGCACGTTGCCCAAGCCGTCGGTGACGTACGAAGTGATCAGGCCCCGTGAGTCCTTGACCGTCACCAGATTGCCGGCAAGGTCGTAGGCGAACTCTGTCGACTGGTTCTTGGGGTCGGTGCTTTTCCAGAGCTCGTCGTGAACCGTGAACTGCCGGGTCGCCACGCGTCCCAGGCCGTCGGTGATCCTCTCGACGTTGCCGTTGGCGTCGTACCTGAACTGCAGGCCCTGCTGGTTGCTGCCCTTGACGACCATGGCCCTGCCCAGCGTGTCGTACTCCCACGTCCGGGAGAAATACGTCGTGTCGCGATACCGCGTGATCTCCTCGCAGGGCTCACCGGGCCCCATCGGACGGCAGTAGACGTAGGGCTCCTTCTGAGCCTTGATGTGCGAAAGGGGTTTGCCCAGCGCGTTGTAGGTGAACTCCTCGCGATCGTTCGGGCCGCGCGTCGTCCGGATCCGCCGGCCGATCGTGTCGTAAGCGTGCTCGGCGACACTGCCGTCGGGATACGTGACCTTCGTTATGTTGTTGAATCGGTCGTAGGCGAAACTGGTGACTCGATTGGCTCCGGCAACGACCTGCGCGCGGGACAGCAGCCTGCCTGTGCCGTCATAGGCCAGAGCCGTCACCAGGCCGTTCGAGTCGGTCACCGTGCGCGCCCTTCCCATGCCGTCGTGGTCGGCGAAAATCGTGCCGTAGTTCAGGTTGTTGGTGACCGCCAGCAAGTCGCCGGAACTGCTGTAGTCGAAGGAAAGCGCATCCACGGGCCCGGCGATAGGTCCGTCCGCGACGATTCTCTGCGGTAGATCGTTGGCGCCGATGACGTACGTGTAAGTCAGCGCGCGTGGCTGCGTGACGCCGAAGGGCATCCGGTTGTATTGAGCAACGCTCCGCAGGCGATTGCGAGCCGGATGGCTATCGTCGTAGTAGTCGAACGCCGTTTCACTGACAGGCTGCTGCTCGGTGTCTCCGTACGCGAAGACGTGCGTGATGCGATTGTGCGCCTCGTCCCATACGTACCGCGTGATTCGGCGCTTCCCCGGATGGTTGGCCGCGAGCGTGCGACGCTGGAGTTGACCCTTGGCGTTGTAGTCGAGATCCGTCTGGACGCCCTTCCAATCGGTGGCAGCATCGACGAACCCGTTCGCGTCATAGGTGAACTGCGACTGGCTATTCGGACAATTCGTGACCCCGGACCGGGAGATGCTCTTCACCTTCAGGCCATCGTCGATCCTGACGAAGGCGTACTTGGCACTTGCGCCCAAGGCATTGGTCACCGTGGTGTACTCGGTGCCGTCCGTGTTGGTGCCGTAGGCGAAGGTTGAGCGGTCAACGCCGCCGACGTAACCGCTCGATGCAACGGTCGTCCGCCACAGCGTGCCGCCGTTGTAGGTGTAGTCGGTGATCCGTTCGCCGTTCACCGAGATCCCCACGATGGCCTGGTTCGTGAAACCGGGGTCGGCGGTAAGCGGCTGGTCCCAGTGGTAGGTGCGCGTCACCTGCGGACTGCCGGGGTGGACGACACCGGTCAGCATCGGAGACCACTCGACGGCCGGGGGCTCGAGGTTTACGAGCACGTGGAGCGTCGAGTAGTTGTACGTGAAGACATTGCCGGCGGGGTCGGTCACGGTCTTGACCCGGTTGTTCTCCCAGGTGAACGAGACCACGCGGCCGGACGAATGCTTCACTCTCTGCAGGATGTAGGGATCCGCGTACTCGAAGGTCCAGCCGACCCCGTGGTCGTTGACGATGCCCTGGATAACGCCGGTCGCGTCATACGTCTCCACGGTATGGCGCTCCGTGTGGAGGACCCACTGCCCGCTTGGTAATTGCTCCAGCCAGGCGATGGAGCTTGGCTTGGCGTCCTTCCACAGGGTCGCCGACACCCGCTCGAAGGTGTAGCCCGCGCCGTCCGGCCCCCAGGCCGTGACGCCCTCGAGTTCGCCGCCTTCGCAGTCCGGTGGGAATCCAGGCTCGCGATAGCAGACCTTGTTCCCGTAATCGAAACTCAACTTGTAGTCGAAATTCGAAATCCACTTGCGGCCGAAGATGCCGACTCCGGTCCAGGCCTTGTTGTAGGTGCGCTTCAGGTGAAGGGAGGCTTCGCCGACGGCCCTGAAATCCTCCTCGTGGAGCAGCTTGTTGCCCGTCGCAATGTCCACCGGCATTGACGTCTGGCAGTCCGGCATGCCGGGATTCTGTGGATCCGCGTCGGTGCCATCCAGGAGGCCGCGCAGCTGTGCGGCCCCCACGATCGACAGCGTGGGGTCGAGAGCCGCCAGAGCGCCGGCAAGCTCGCGAAGGCCTGCGAGATCGGCCAGTTCGAGCTGCTCGCGCTGAAAGGCAGTGCTCGTGACCTCGATGAGATCAAGATTCCCCAGCGCATCGATGCTTCCGCCGAGGAATATTCCGGAAAACAGGTCCAGCGGACTCAGGTCGCCGAACACGTCGCCATAAAGATCCGGGGGTGGGCCGCCGATGGTTGCGTCCTGCGAGAAGGC
>JANNKD010000233.1:0-18734 GCA_031396115.1 Gammaproteobacteria bacterium | reverse complement strand
GAGCTTCACGTTCTTCCGCGGCTTGTTGGCCTCCGGCACTATCGCGCGCTTGAAGCCCTGCTTGGCGGCCTCGAGCATCCGCTCCTCGCCGCCAGCCACCGGGCGGATCTCGCCGGCCAGGCCGACCTCGCCGAAGACGATGGTGTCGCCCGGGATGGCCTTGCCGCGGAAGCTCGAAAGTACCGCCGCCAGCAGCGGCAGGTCAGCCGCGGTCTCCTGGATGCGCATGCCACCGACGACGTTGGCGAATACGTCCTGGTCGCCGAGAGCCACGCCGCCGTGGCGGTGCAGCACCGCCAGCAGCATGTGCAGGCGGTTGGCTTCGAGGCCGAGCGTCACGCGGCGCGGGATTTCGAGGCGCGTGGGATCCACCAGCGCCTGGACCTCGACCAGCATCGGCCGGTTGCCCTGGCGCGTCACGGTGACGACGCTGCCCGGCACCGGTTGCTCGTGGCGCGACAGGAACAGCGCCGACGGATTGCTGACCTCCTTGAGGCCGGTGTCGGTCATCGCGAACACGCCGAGCTCGTTGACCGCGCCGAAGCGGTTCTTGACCGCGCGCACGAGGCGAAAGCGGCTGCCGGCGTCGTGCTCGAAGTACAGCACCGTGTCGACCATGTGCTCGAGTACGCGCGGGCCGGCGATGGCGCCTTCCTTGGTCACGTGACCGACCAGGACCACGGCGCAGCCGGTGGACTTGGCGTAGCGCACCAACTGCGCCGCACACTCGCGCAGCTGCGACACCGAGCCGGGCGCCGAGTCGAGCGCCTCGGTGTACAGCGTCTGGATCGAGTCGATCACCGCGAGGCCCGGCTTCTCGGCTTGCAGCTGGCTGAGCACCTGCTCGATTGCCGTCTCCGACAGCACCGGCAGGTCCAGCGCCTTGAAGCCCAGCCGCTGCGCGCGCAGGCTGACCTGCGACAGCGACTCCTCGCCGGTCACATAGACCGCGCGCAGGCGCCCCTGCACCGCGCCGAGCACCTGCATCAGCAGCGTGGACTTGCCGATGCCGGGGTCGCCGCCGATCAGGATGACGGCGCCGGGGACCAGGCCGCCGCCCAGCACGCGGTCCATCTCGTCCATGCCGGTGCTCACGCGCGGCGCATCCTCCGCGCGCACTTCGTTGAGCCGGCGCAGCGCCGCCCTCGGCGCGCTGCCGCCGCGCGGCGTCTTTTCGGCGACGCCTTCGACCAGCGAGTTCCATTCGCCGCAATCGGCGCACTGGCCGGCCCACTTCGGGAAGCTCGCGCCGCAGTTCTGGCAGACGAAATGGGTCTTGGCTCGCGCCATCGGGGTTTTGTTTAAGGCTTTGGAATCAGGGTAGTATGCGACATAACTCAGAACAGTCGGGGCGCCTTGTTGTGAAGGAACGCATCTGGTCGAAGGACTGGTTTGCTGCGCTGGCCTTCGTCCTGCTGTTCTTGACGCTGGCCCACATCGTTTTCAGTGACGGCTTCCAGGGCCTCGAGCGCTACGCCTACGACCTCGGGGTGCGCTCGCGCGATCGCGCACCGAGCGACAAGGTCGTGATCATCGCGATCGATGACGAATCCATCCGCAACCTTGGCCGCTTCCCGTGGCCCCGCAACCTGCACGCCGCGATGATGGACCTGCTGCGCGAGGGCGGCGCCAGGGCGGTCGGCAATTCGGTGCTGTTCACCGAAGCCCAGGAGGATCCCGGGCTGCAGTACATCAATGAGATTGCCGGCATGATCGAGAAATCCTCGATCGGCGCGGCGCCCGCCGAGATCCAGTCGTTCCGCACGGCGCTCAATGACCTTGCCGCGCGCAACAAGGCCGCTGCGCCGCTGGCGCGGAATTTCGCGGCCTCCGGGCTCGCCACCCAGTACCACGCCGACCTGCAGGCCGTCGCCGCCAAGGTCAGCGAAGCCCAGGCCGCGCTGTCGGTCGACAAGGTGCTGGCAGAGGCCATGACCAAGGGCCCTCCCAACGTGCTGGCGATGACGTTCGCCGGGCTCGGCCCCCCGTCGGGCAAGCCCGACCAACCCCTGCCCGACTACGTCAGCCGCAACGCGCTGGGTAACGTGGTGGACCGCGTGAATGCCCGCAGCAACGGCTGGCTGCCGGTGCCGACGCAGGAAGGCGTTGCCGTGCCGCTGGCCGAACTCGGCACCGCCGCCGCCGCCATCGGCCACCTGACCAACACGCTCGACGTGGACGGCGCCAACCGCTTCGAGGCGCTGGCGCTGCAGCACTTCGACCAGCTCTACGGCTCGTTCGCGCTGATGCTCGCGGCGCAGGCGCTGAACCTCAAGCCCGAAGACATCGAAGTGCGCCTCGGGGAAGGCATCGCCATGGGCGGCCTTGAGCTGAAGACCGGCCCGGAGCTGCTGATGTACACGCACTACTACGGCGCGCAGAACGGCAAGCCGCCGTTCCCGATGGCTTCATTCTTCGACGTCATCAGCGGCAAGATTCCGCCAACGGCGTTCAAGGACAAGGTCGTGCTGATCGGGCCGTCGGCGCTGGGCATCGCCGACTCATTCCCGACACCCGTGGATCCGCAGATGAAGCCGGTCGAGATCCTGGCCCACACGGTGTCGACCATCCTGCAGCAGGATTTCTACGTGCGGCCGGACTGGGGCGGCTGGGTCGAGCTGCTCGCGCTGCTGCTGATCACGGTGTACCTCGCCGCGCTGCTGCCGCGCCTGTCGCCGGGCCTCGCCGCCGGCATCACCGGCGCTGCCGCCGTCGCGCTGGTCGTGAGCGAACTGACGCTGATGTCCGGCAGCGCGCTGTGGCTCAAGCTGATGATCCCGGCCATGCTGCTGGTGACCGGCCACCTGTTCATGACGATCAAGCGCCTGCGCCTGACCGAGAAGCTGAGGCTGACCTCCGACGCAGAGGGCGCGGAGAGCAACAAGATGCTCGGCCTCGCCTTCCAGGGCCAGGGCCAGCTCGACATGGCGTGGGAGAAGTTCCGCCGCGTGCAACCGGTGGACGATAAAGTGCTGGACATGATGTACAACCTCGCGCTCGACTTCGAGCGCAAGCGCCAGTTCAACAAGGCCGAGTCGGTGTTCCAGCACATCGCGGGCATCAACCCGAAGTTCCGCGACATCGAGCAGAAGACCGCGCGCGCCAAGAAGATGTCCGAAACCATCATCCTCGGCGGCGGCGGCGGGCATCCCGGCGGGACCATGGTGCTCGACAGCTCCAGCGAGAAACCGATGCTCGGCCGCTACCAGGTCGAGAAAGAACTCGGCAAGGGCGCGATGGGCGTGGTCTACATGGGCAAGGACCCGAAGATCAACCGCACCGTCGCGATCAAGACCATGGCGCTGTCGCAGGAGTTCGAGGCCGACGAGCTGGCCGACGTCAAGGCGCGCTTCTTCCGCGAAGCCGAGACCGCCGGCCGCCTGAACCACCCGAACATCGTGCAGATCTACGATGCCGGCGAGGAGCACGACTTGTGCTACATCGCGATGGAGTTCCTGAAGGGTTATGACCTGGTGCGCCACACCAAGCCGGCCGCGCTGATGCCGGTGACCGACGTGGTCAAGATCATCGCCGACGCCGCCGATGCGCTCGATTACGCGCACCAGCAGGGCGTGGTCCATCGCGACATCAAGCCGGCCAACCTGATGTGGCTGGTGGACAGCAAGGTCGTCAAGCTGACGGACTTCGGCATCGCGCGCATCACCGACTCGTCCAAGACCAAGACCGGCATGGTGCTCGGCACGCCGAGCTACATGTCGCCGGAGCAGCTGTCGGGCAAGAAGGTGGATGGGCGCTCCGACATCTTTTCGCTCGGCGTGACGTTCTACCAACTGCTGACCGGCAGCCTGCCGTTCACGGCCGACTCGATGGCGACGCTGATGTTCAAGATCGCCAACGAGCCGCACACGTCCGCGATAACCGTGCGCCCCGACCTCCCCGGCCCGCTGGCCGCCGTCATCGACCGCGCCCTCGCCAAGGACCTCGACAAGCGCTACGCACGCGGCAACGAGCTGTCGGCGGACCTGCGTGCCGCGATGCGGTTGCAATAAGGCCCGCCATGTCAGTCAAAGGAAAACTCGCCACCGCCCTGCTGTCCGACATGGGCCGCGTGCGCAAGAACAATGAGGACGCGGTGGGCGAGGACCGCGACATGGGCCTGTTGATCCTGGCCGACGGCATGGGCGGCTACAACGCCGGCGAAATCGCCTCGGGCCTCGCCATCAGCACGGTGCACGACACCGTCAAGAAGGAGTGGAAGAGCCTGAAGGGTGGCGAGATCGATGAGGCCTCGGGCAACAGCCGCGAGGCCCTGTTGCTGAAAACCGCGGTCGAGCTGGCCCACAAGACCATCCACCAGGTGTCGCAGACGCAGCCGCAATGCGCGGGCATGGGCACCACGGTGGTGACCTGCATGTTCCACCACGATCGCATCTCCATCGCCTACGTCGGCGACTCGCGCCTGTACCGCCTGCGCCAGGGGCGGTTCGAGCAGGTGACGCGCGACCACTCGCTGATCGAGGAATTGATTGCCCGCGGCCACTACACCCGCGAAGACGCCAAGAAGCTGGTGCGCAAAAACATCGTCACGCGCGCGCTCGGCGTCGAGCCCGAGGTGAAGGTCGACGTCATCGAGGACCCCATCGAAATTGGCGACGTAATCCTGATTTGCTCCGACGGTCTGTGCGACATGGTCGATGACCAGACCATTGGCTTAACCCTTGGAAAATTTGCTGATAATCTTCCCGAAGCGGCCAAGGCGCTGGTCACCCTGGCCAACGACCGCGGGGGAAAAGATAATGTTTCCGTGGCCTTGGCGAGGGTGGACGGTTCGTTCGCCCCGGGCCGGCGCTGGTATGAGCGACTGATGGAGTGGTTCTAGTGTCAAAACTGATTGTCACCGATGCGAATGGAGCCACGAAGGAAGTCCCGCTCAACAAGGAGCGGGTGACCATCGGGCGCGCACCGGACAACGACATTCCGTTCCCGGGCGACAAGGCCGTGTCGGGGCATCACGCCGTCGTCATCACCATCCTGCAGGACTCGTTCCTCGAGGACCTCGACAGCACCAACGGCACCCAGGTCAACGGCAAGCAGGTCGCCAAGCACCCGCTGTCCAACGGCGACGTGATCATGATGGGCCGCAACCAGCTCAAGTACCAGGGCGACGGCGGCGGCGAAGAGGATGACTTCGAGAAGACCATGATCATCCGGCCGGGCCAGATGGGCGCGGCTTTCGACGCCAACGCCAACAAGGCCGCCACCACCGGTGGCGCGCCGGCTCCGGCCGCTCCGCCGCCGACGCCGATGGTCGGCAAGCTCAAGGTGGCCAGCGGCCCGAATGCAGGCAAGGAACTGCTGCTGACCAAGGCGCTGACGACGCTCGGCCGGCCCGGCGACCAGGTTGCGGCCATCACGCGCCGCGCCGACGGTTACTACATCGTCCACGTCGGCGGCCAGGGCGGCGGCATCAAGCGTCCGGTGGTCAACGGCAAGGAAATCGACGTTCAGGCCGTGAAGCTCAAGGCCAACGACGTGATCGAACTGGCCGGCACCAAGATGAACTTCCTGCTGGTGCCGCAGTAATCAGCCGGTGTGCACGAACCTCACGCGCTGCGTGAGGCCGCAAAGCAGTTCGTAGGACACGGTGCCGGCGCGCGCCGCGATGTCCTCCACCGGCAGCGCCGCACCCCACAGCAGCACCGGGTCACCGACCGCGGCCTGCGGCGCCGTCCGCAGGTCGAGCGTAATCATGTCCATCGACACGCGCCCGACCATGTCCACACGCTGGCCGCGCACCATCACCGGCGTGCCGCTCGGCAGCGAGCGGTGGTAGCCGTCGGCATAGCCCACCGAGGCGACGCCGACGCGCATGGGCTCCGGGCAGCGCCAGGTGCCGCCGTAGCCGATGACGGCGCCCCGCTCGTAGTCGCGCACGGCAATCAGTCGGCTCTCCAGCCGCATGGCGGGCCGCAGGCCGAGCTGCGCGCCGGTCTTGCCCGGCAGCGGCGACGCGCCATACAGCATCAGCCCCGGCCGCACCCAGTCGGCGCGCGCCTCGGGCCAGGCCAGCAGCCCGGCCGAATTGGCGATCGAGCGCGCGCCGGGCAGGCCGTCGACGGCGCGCGTGAAGACCTGGACCTGCTCGCGCGTGACCGGGTTGTCCGGCTCGTCGGCGCAGCCCAGGTGCGTGAGCCAGCCCATGAACTCCCATTCGGGCCGCGCCTGGATGCGCTGCCAGATCCGCGGCACGTCGCCGAGCGGAAAACCCAGCCGGTGCATGCCCGAGTCGAGCTTGACCCAGAGCGAGACGCGGGCGCCCTGCGGCAGCGCCTCGAGGATCTCGAGCTGCCAGTGGTCGTTCACCACGACCTGCAGGCCGTGGCGCAGGCACAGCCGCGCCTCTGCCAGCGACAGGATGCCCTCGAGCAGCACGATGCGGGCCTTGATGCGCGCTTCGCGCAGCACCAGCGCCTCTTCCAGCGCGGCGACGGCGAAGGCCTCGGCGTGATCCTCGAGCGTGCGCGCCACCGGCACGGCGCCGTGGCCGTAGCCGTCGGCCTTGATGGCGGCCATGACCTTCGAGCCCGGCGCGTGCTGGCGCACCACGCCGAGGTTGTGCCGGATCGCCGCGAGGTCAATCGTGGCGGTTACGCGCGGGATCATCTGGGCTACGGCGTCTGGTAGGAAGGGTCCGCCAGATTATCGAATTTCGTGTACTGGCCCTGGAAGGCCACGTCGAGCTTGCCGGTGGGGCCGGAGCGCTGCTTGCCGATGATGATCTCGGCGCGGCCCTTGGCATCGACCTTGTCCGGGAAGTACATCTCGTCGCGGTAGATGAACAGCACCAGGTCGGCGTCCTGCTCGATGCCGCCCGATTCGCGCAGGTCCGACAGGCGCGGCCGCTTCTCGTCGCGGCTCTCGAGGCCGCGGTTGAGCTGCGACAGCGCGATGATCGGCACGCCAAGTTCCTTGGCCAGCGCCTTGAGGTTGCGCGAGATCTCCGAGATCTCGTTGGTGCGGTTCTCGGACGTGCCGGGCACCTGCATCAGCTGAATGTAATCCACGATGATCAGCTTGATGTCGTGCGCGCTGGCCAGACGCCGCGCGCGCGAGCGCAGGTCGAGCGGCGACAGCGAGCCGGTCTCGTCGATGTACATCGGCGCCTCGCGGATGAAGCTGTCGGCCGAGACCAGGCGGCTGTAGTCGGCGTCGGTGAGCTGGCCGCTGCGCAGCTTGCCGAGCTCGACGCGCCCGAACGAGGCCACCACGCGCTGGGTCAGCTGCTCGGCCGACATTTCCATGCTGAACACCGCGACCGGAATTTTCTTCTCGATGGCGACGTGCTCGGCGATGTTCATCGCGAACGAGGTCTTGCCCATGCCGGGGCGCGCAGCGACGATGACCAGGTCGCCGGGGTGCAGGCCGTTGGTGCGCCGGTCCAGCTCGGAGAAGCCGGTGGCCAGGCCCGCCAGCGCGTTCGGATTGTCGCGCAACAACTCGATCTTCTTCTCGACCAGCTCGAGCATCTTGCCGATCGGCGTGTAGGTGCTGCGCGAGCGGGCGCCGCGCTCACGCAGCGCGAACACCTTCTGCTCGGCCTCGTCAACGAGGTCGGCCGGCGCGCGCCCGTCGGGCCGGTAACCGAGGTCGCCGATCTCGCTGCCGGCGGCGATCAGGCCGCGCAACACCGAGCGCTCGCGCACGATCTCGCCGTAGGCCAGCACGTTGGCGATGCTGTAGGTGTCCACCGCCAGCGACGCGATGTAGGCCGGGCCGCCGGCGTCGTCGATGCGGGCCTGGTTGCGCAGGTGCTCGGTCAGCGTGACGAAGTCGCACGGCTTGTTGGCGCCGACCAGCTCGCCCACGGCGCGGTAGATCAACTGGTGGTCGGCGCGGTAGAAATCAGCCTCGAAAAGCTTGTCGGCCAGGTCGAAGTACAGCGCGTTGTTCAGCAACAGGCCGCCCAGCACGGACTGCTCCGCCTCAATCGAGTGCGGCGGCTGCTTGGGCAGGCTCTGGATGCGCGCGGGCGCGGTGCGCCGGGCAATTTGCTCGGTCATGAACTCGGTAGTGCGATGGAATCCCCGCGCCTTTCTATCCAATATGGTCATGCCGTGCCTGCCGAAACCATGAGCATCCCTTGCGGCAATGCGTGAATAAGCTCTGGATAACTTCGGCGGGCGCGGCGTGCGCTCGAGTTTATTTTCGGGCGAGCACCGCCACTGTTGATATCTCGGCCCGTCGGGGACGCGTCTTTCACGCCTTGAGTCTCGCGCGCGACAGGCTCACCACGTGAGCCTCCTGCCGCGACCTCGAAACCGCCTGCCAGGGAAACAAAAAAGGGGGCGGTCACCCGTCCCCTTTTTGACCTTGCGTGACGCCCGCTCAGGCGGCTTTTTCTTCCTCGATCGTGACCGTGATGCTGGTCTCGACCTCGGTGTGCAGGCGCAGCGTCACCGGGAAGCTGCCGATCTGGCGAATCGGCCCGGTGGGCATGTCGACTTCGGCCTTCTTCAGGTCGAGACCGGCGGCCTGGGCGGCGCGCACGATGTCGGACGGGCCGATCGAGCCGTACAGCTTGCCTTCCTCGGCGGTCAGGGCCTTGATCGTCAGCGCCTTGCCCTTGAACTGCTCGGCGCGCATCTTCGAGGCGCTGAGCGAGTCGGTGGCCTTCTTCAGCAGTTCGGTCTTGCGCGCCTCGAATACCTTGACGTTGCCGGGCGTCGCCGGCAGCGCCTTGCCCTGCGGCAGCAGGAAATTGCGGCCGTAGCCCGGCTTCACCTTTACGGTGTCGCCGAGGTCGCCGAGGTTCTTGACCTTCTCCAGCAGAATCACGTCCATGTCGTTCCCCTCAGCCGTGCTTGTCGGTGTAGGGCAACAGGGACAGGTAGCGCGCGCGCTTGATGGCGAGCGCCAACTGGCGCTGGTACTGGGCCTTGGTGCCGGTGACACGCGACGGCACGATCTTGCCGGTCTCGGACACGTACTGCTTCAGCGTGGCGAGGTCCTTGTAGTCGATCTCGGTGACGCCTTCGGCGGTGAACTTGCAGAACTTCTTGCGGCGAAAATATTGGGCGGCCATGTTCAGGCTCCTGCGGCAGCTTCGGCGACGGGTTCGGCGGCCTCGGGGGCGGCCTCGGTTTCGACGTCGGCGGTGTCGCGACGCGACTCGGGCTTCTTCTCTTCGTCAGGCGCCTTGAACAGCGGCGACTGGCCGGTGACCGCGGCCGCGGTGCGGACCACGAGCCTGCGGATCACGGCGTCGTTGAAGCGAAACGCGTTCTCCAGCTCCTTCAGCGCCTTGTCGGAGCACTCGACGTTGAGCAGCACGTAGTGCGCCTTGTGCAGGCCGGCGATGATGTAGGCGAGCTGGCGGCGTCCCCAGTCTTCGAGGCGGTGCACCTTGCCGGCGTCGGCCTCGACCATGCCCTTGTAACGCTCGATCATGGCCGGAACCTGTTCGCTCTGGTCCGGATGCACCATGACCACGATTTCGTAGTGTCTCACTGCATCTCCTTGTGGTTACGCCCCGATCGCTCAGTGGCGCAGTCCCCCGCTTTGCGGCCGGTGGGACAAGTCCCGCGGACGAGGTGTCCGAAGGGGCGCGAATCCTAATGGATTCAGCCCTTTGATGCAATCCGCTGGCGCACGGCCTCGTACAGGCACACCGCGGCCGCCACGGACACGTTCAGGCTCTCGGCCTTGCCGGACATGGGGATGCGGATGAGCTGGTGGCAGTGCTCGCGGGTGAGCCGGCGCAGCCCTTCCCCTTCGGCTCCCAGCACCAGCACGCGCGGCCCGGACAGGTCGGCCTCGAACAGCGAGGTCTCGGCCTCCCCGGCCAGCCCGGTGACCCAGTAACCCAGGTCCTGCAGGCGCTTGAGGGTGCGGGCCAGGTTGGTGACCGTGATCACCGGCACGCGCTCGGCCGACCCGGCCGCCACCTTGCGCGCCACCGGGCTGAGTCCCGCGGCGCGGTCCTTCGGCACGATGACCGCGCTGACGCCGGCAGCCTCCGCGGTGCGCAGGCAGGCGCCCAGGTTGTGGGGATCCTGCACGCCGTCCAGCACCAGGATCAGCGTGTCGGGTGTGGCCGGCAGCTCGAGGGCGTCCTCGCCGCTGAACTCCTGCGGCGGCATCGCCGCCAGCACGCCCTGATGGCGCAGCTCCGGCGCAGCGAGATCGAGTTCGGACTTGGGCACCAGCCGCAGCGGGACGCCCGCCTCGCGCGCCAACTCGCTGACGCGGCGGCTGCGCTCGTCCTGGCGGTGCTGCGCGAGCAGCACCTCGGCCGGCTTGGTCGTGCCGTCCTCCAGCGCGGCGATGACGGCGTGGAAGCCGCCAATCCAGACCCTCTGGCTCACGACGGCGGGACCCAGGCCTGGGCTTCCTGCCCGGCCACGATCGGCTTGAACACCAGTTCGACGCGCCGGTTGGCGTCCGCAGCATCGGGCGTCAGGCGCTGGCTGCTGCCGCGGCCTTCGGCCCGCAGCCGGGTTCCCGGCACGCCGCGCGCGCCGAGATACGCGCGCAGGCTGGCCGCGCGGCGCGCCGTCAGGTCGGTCGGCAACTCCGCCGAAGCGACTTCGCCGTGGACGAGGACATGCGCGACCGTCCCGGGCCGCCGCGCCAGCACCTGCGCCAGCGCTGCATACAGCTCCAGCGCGCCGGCTTCGAGCTCGGCGCTGTCGGGTCCGAACGATGCGTCCGCGCCGAGGCGCAGCTTCAGCACGCTGCCGTCACGGGATAACTCGAGCGGCACGCCCCGCAACTGGCGTGTCGCCTGCTCGAGGTCGCGCTGCAGCCCGTCGACGGCCGCGACGAGTGACGCCCCCGGCGTCAGCAGGCCGGCCTGGGCACCCACGTACGTCACCACCGGCGCGCTCGCCGGCAGGCTCGAGGTGAGCTTCGCGCTGCAACCGGCCAGCAGCGCCGGCAGCAGGCCCAGCAGGCGCAACGTTTTCACCGGCCGCGCTTCCCGCGGCCACCGCCGCGACCGCCCTTGCCGGCCCGCTCGCCGCCGCGCGGCTTCTGGCGGCCGCGCGGCTCCGGCGCCAAGCGCGGTGGGCGCGGCGCGGCGCCCGCGCGCGACCCGCCGCCGTCCTCGAGCGGCTCGAGGTCGATCTTGCGCTCGTCGAGGTTCACGCGGACCACTTTCACGCGCAGCTTCTGGCCCAGCCCGTAGACCCGGCCGGTGCGCTCGCCGCGCAAGCGGTGCATCGCGGGCTCATGCTTGTAGTAGTCGTTCTTGAGGCTCGAGATGTGCACCAGTCCCTCGATGAACAGACCCTCCAGCTCGACGAACAGGCCGAACGGCACCACGGCGCTGACCACGCCGACGAAGCTCTCGCCGACCCGGTTGTTCATGTACTCGCACTTGAGCCAGGTCAACACGTCGCGCGTCGCCTCGTCGGCGCGCCGCTCGGTGGTCGAGCAGTGCGCGCTGTGCGCCTCGATCTCGGCCGCGGTGTACCCGAGTTCGGCGACCTTGCGCTTGTGCAGCGCATTCTTGATCGCGCGATGCAGCAGCAGGTCCGGGTAGCGGCGGATCGGTGAGGTGAAGTGGGCGTAGTGCTCGAGCGCGAGGCCGAAGTGGCCGGTCGGCTCGACGCTGTAGCGCGCCTGCATCAGCGAGCGCAGCGCCACGGTCTGGATCAGGTTGTAATCCACGCGCCCGCGGGCGCGCTCGAGCAGCTTGGCGTAATCCTTGGGCCGCGGCTTGTCGCCGCCACCGAGCACGAAGCCGCGCTCGGCCAGGAACTCGCGCAGCAGCGCGACCTTCATCACGTCAGGCTGCGCGTGCACCCGGTGCGGCGCCGGCCGCTCGTGCTTGAGCACGAACTTCGCGGCCTCGATGTTGGCCGCGATCATGCACTCTTCGATGATGCGGTGCGCGCGATTGCGCGTGACCGGCACGATGCGCTCGATCTTGCGGTCGGCGCCGAACACCACCTTGGTCTCGGTGGAGTCCAGGTCGATGGCGCCGCGCCGCGTGCGCGCCTCGAACAACGCCTTGAACACCTCGTCGAGCGTCTGCAGGTGCGGCAGCAGGGTCGCGAAGCGCTGGCTTTCGGCGCCGTGCGGATCTTCGAGCGCGTTGAACACCTGCGTGTAGGTCAGGCGCGCCTGCGAGTGCATGACGCCGTCGTAGAACTTGCTGCCGGCAATCTCGCCGTCATCCGCGATATGCAGCTCGCACTCCATGCACAGCCGGTCGACTTTCGGGTTGAGCGAGCACAGGCCGTTGGACAGGGCTTCCGGCAGCATCGGGATGACGCGCTCGGGGAAGTACACCGAGTTGCCGCGCTGCAGGGCCTCCTTGTCGAGCGCAGTGCCCTGCTCCACGTAAGCGGCGACGTCGGCGATGGCGACCCACAGCTTCCAGCCGCCGCCCTTGTGCCGCTGCGCATGCACCGCGTCGTCGAAGTCGCGCGCGTCCTCGCCGTCGATCGTGACCAGCGGCAGCGGCCGGAAATCGTGACGGCCTTCCGTGTCCTTGGCAGTGACGTCGCGCGGCAGGCGGGCGGCTTCCTGCTCGACCGCTTCCGGCCATTCGTGCGGCAGCCCGTGCGCGCGGATCGCGGCCTCGATTTCCATGCCCGGCGCCAGGTGATCGCCCAGCACTTCCTTGATGCGACCGGCCGGCAGCGTGCGCGCCCCCGGCGGCGTGGTCAGCTCGACCACGACCATCTGCCCGGCCTTGGCGCCGCCGTGCGCGCCGGGCGGTACCAGGATGTCGTGCGTGATGCGCGGGTTGTCCGGAATCACGTAACCCAAACCCTGCTGCAGTACGTAGCGGCCGACGATGCTCTGGGTGACGCGCTCGACCACCTCCACCACGGTGCCTTCGGGCCGGCCCCGCGCGTCCTGGCCGGAAATGCGCACCAGCACCACGTCGCCGGGCAGCAGCTGGCGCATCTGGCGCGGCCCCAGGAAGATGTCCGGACCGCCGGCATCCTCGCGGATCAGGAAGCCGTAGCCGTCGCGATGCCCCTGCACCCGGCCCTTGACCACGTTCATGCGCGGCAGCGTGCCGTAGGCGCCGCGACGGTTCTGCACCAGCTGGCCGTCACGCACCATGGCCTGCAGGCGCTTTTCGAGTCCGTCGGTTGCTTCCTCCGGAGTCAGGCCCAGCAGGACGCCCAGCTCGGCGGCGGTCAGCGGACCGGCGTGCGCGGTGAGCGTCTTGAGCAGGAACCTCCGGCTCGGCAGGGGGCTCTCGTGCTTCTCTTTTTCACCGGCGTAATCCGGGTCGTGTTCTTTCCAGTTCTTCATTGACAAAGCATACCCTCATGTCCAGAATTCGCCCCTCTTTTGCACGGCCCACGTGGCGGAATTGGTAGACGCACTAGTTTCAGGTACTAGCGGGTTAAACCGTGGGAGTTCGAGTCTCTCCGTGGGCACCAAATTAAGAAAACCGGCTGACGCCGGTTTTTTTATGGGCGTCAATCAAACGGATTGCGCAGCACGATGGTGTGCTCGCGATCCGGGCCGGTCGAGACGATGGCGATCTCGCAGCCGGCCACCTCTTCCAGGCGCTTGAGGTAATCGCGGGCCTTCTGCGGCAGTTTCTCGTAACGCGTGACGCCGACCGTGGACGACTGCCAGCCCGGCATCTCCTCATAGACCGGCTCGACCCGCTCGAGCCCCTCGGCGCCGATCGGCACCGTGTCGAGCCGCTTGCCGTTGAGCGTATAACCGGTGCAGATGCGCACGGTCTCGAGCTCGTCCATCACGTCGAGCTTGGTCACCACCAGGCCGGACATGCTGTTGAGGAAGATCGAGCGGCGCGCGGCCATCGCGTCGAACCAGCCGCAGCGCCGCGGGCGGCGCGTGACCGTGCCGAACTCGTCGCCCTTCTTGCGCAGGTGCTCGCCAATGGTGTTGTCGAGCTCGGTCGGGAATGGCCCGGCGCCGACGCGCGTGGCGTAGGC
Organism: Gammaproteobacteria bacterium; assembly: GCA_031396115.1. GTDB lineage: Bacteria > Pseudomonadota > Gammaproteobacteria > Nevskiales > Nevskiaceae > JACPFV01. The sequence continues at coordinate 4,839 of JANNKD010000233.1, read as the reverse complement.
CTTGATGATGCCGAGCACGTAGTCGAAGTTGCGCGGCCCGACGCCCGAGCCGGTCGCGGCGCCGCCCGCGGTGGTGTTGCTCGAGGTCACGAACGGATAGGTGCCGTGGTCAACGTCGAGCAGCGCGCCCTGGGCGCCCTCGAACAGCACGTTGTCGCCGCGCGCGAGGTGCAGGCGCAACAGCTCGGTCACGTCGGCCACCATCGGCCGCAACTGCTCGGCGTAGCCCAGCAGGTCGTCGAAGATCTTCTGGAAGTCCTCCGGCTCCTCCTGGAAATAATTTTTCAACACGAAATTGTGGAACGCCATCAGCTCGCCGAGCTTGGCGGCCAGCTGCGTGCGATGGAACAGGTCGCCGACCCGCACCGCGCGGCGCGCGACCTTGTCCTCGTAGGCCGGGCCGATGCCCTTGCCGGTGGTGCCGATCTTGGCCTCGCCGCGCGCCTTCTCGCGCGCCTGGTCGAGCCGCGCATGGATCGGCAGCACCAGCGGCGTCGCCTCGGAGATCTTCAGGCGGTCGCGCACGCGCATGCCGGCTTTCTCGACCTTCTCGATCTCGCGCAGCAGGTCCGGGCACGACAGCACCACGCCGTTGCCGATCAGGCAGGCGACGCCCTCGCGCATGATTCCCGAGGGAATCAGGTTCAGCGCGATTTTCTGGCCCTTGATGACCAGCGTGTGGCCGGCGTTGTGGCCGCCCTGGAAGCGCACCACGGCCTGGACCTTGTCGGTCAGCAGGTCGACGACCTTGCCTTTGCCCTCGTCGCCCCATTGGGCGCCAATCACGACAACGGTCTTTCCCATGTCTAGCTCTTCGTACTCAGACGCAGCAATTCATTGAGGTCGGCGGAGAAGCCGGTCGCCGGGCGCGGCACCCCGAACTCGCGGCCGACGCCATCGTAGCGCCCGCCGCGCGCCAGCTCCCGGCCGTGCCCGGGCGCGAACGCGGCGAACACCATGCCGGTCTGGTAGCGGTAGCCGCGCAGCTCGGCCAGGTCGACGTGCACCGGCACTTTCGGGAACTTGCGCTTGAGCGCGCGCACCGTCTGGCCCAGCGTTTCGAGGCAGCCGGCGACCGCGGCGCCCATCCTGCCGAGCGTGGCCTCGGCGCGTTTCAGCACCGTGGCGTCGCCGTTGAGGTCCATCAGTTGTGCGAGCGCGTCGAGCGGCTTGCCGGCCAAGCGCTGGGCGCGGCCGAACTGCTCGAGGTCCGGCTGCGACTTGCGCTGCAGGATGCCGAACAGCGCCGACTCGTCATCGGCGTCCAGCTCGAGCTTCGCGGCGATGGCGCGATAGATGCCGACGTGGCCGAGGTCGAGGTGCACGTCCGGCACGGCGGCGCGCTTCAGCGTCTCCAGCATGACCTGCAGGATCTCGATGTCGCCGGCGACGGAGGCCTCACCGAACAGCTCGCAGCCGACCTGGCGCGGCGCGCGCGCCCCGCCCAGGCTGTCGGCGCGCGTGCGCAGCACCGTGCCGAGGTAGCACAGCCGCACGACCTTCTGGTCCTGGTACCGGCGCGCGGCGATGCGCGCGGCCTGCGGCGTCATGTCGGCCCGCAGGCCCAGCAGCCGGCCGCTGGCCGGGTCGGTGAGCTTGAAGGTCTGCGCCTCGAGGTCGGAGCCGGTGCCGGTCAACAGGGCGTCCAGGTGTTCGAGCAGCGGCGTCAGGATCAGTTCGTAGCCCTTGCGGCGATACAGGTCGAGCAGCTCGCGCCGCAGCGCCTCCTGGCGCCACGACAGCGGCGGCAGCCATTCCTCCATGCCCTCCGGCAGCCATCCCCTCACGGTCATGGCACCTGGAGGACGATGAGGCCGCAGATCATCATGGCGAGGCCGAAGCCGCGCAGCAGGCGGTCATCGAGGGAAGACACCCGCAGCAGCGCGCCGCGCCAGCGCACCGGCGACAGGAACGGCCATAGCCCCTCGAGCACCAGCACCAGGCCGAACGCGCGCACGACGTCGTGCCACAGGGGCGTGTCCATGGGTCCTGTCCGTTACGGGGTCCGTTACTTGGGCGTGCTGCCGCCGGAGCTCTTGAAGTAGCGGAAGAACTCGCTGTCCGGCTCGAGCACCAGGATGTCCTTGCCGCGCATCGTGTCGCGGTAGGCCAGCAGCGAGCGGTAGAAGCGGTAGAACTCCGGGTCCTGGCCGTAGGCCCTGGCGTAGATCTCCGCGGCCTTGGCGTCGCCTTCGCCACGCGTGCGCTCGGCCTCACCGTAGGCGTCGGCCACCATCACGGTCGCCCCACGGTCGGCCTCGGCGCGGATCTTCTCGGCCTGCTCGGCGCCCTTGGCGCGCAGCTCGGTTGCCGTGCGCGTGCGCTCCGCGCGCATGCGCTCGTAGACCTTCTCGCGCACGTCGTCCGGGAAGTCGATGCGCTTGACACGCACGTCGACGATCTCGATGCCGAGCCCACGCTTGATCTCCAGCACGGTGGGCTCGAGCGCCTTGGTCGTATCACCCCGCGCGCTCGACAGCGCCTGCTGGATGGTGCGGCTGGCGAACTGGTCGCGCAGGCCGCGGTTGATGCTCGCGGCCAGGCGGTCCATCGCCACCGAATCGTCACCGCCGGTGGCGCGGTAGTACGTGCCGGTCTCGGCGATGCGCCACTTGACGAAGAAGTCCACCTTGACGTTCTTCTTTTCGAGCGTCAGGAAGTTCTCGGTCTGGTTGTCGAGCGTCAGCATCCGCGCGTCGAACATCTCCACCGACTGCACGAACGGGAGCTTGAAGTGCAGCCCCGGCGTGAACTCGGTGCCGACGATCTCGCCGAATTGCTTGACCAGCGCGCGCTCGCGCAGGTCCACGACGAACACCGAGTTCAGCACGGTCAGCACCGCGAAACCGATCAGCCCGAAGCCCAGCATCTGGCGGTTGCCCATCAGCGGCCTCCCCGGTCGCGCGCGCGCGAGTCGCCGGACGAAGCCTCCGGGCGCGTGCCGGGCCCGGTTGGTGCCGCATCGCCGGGCTCGCCGGCGCGGGCGCGGTTCAGCTGGTCGAGCGGCAGGTAGATCATCGGGCCGCCCTTGTCCACGTCGATCACGATCTTGGTGGCGTTGCCGAGCACTTCGCTCATGGTTTCGAGGTACAGGCGGTCGCGCGTCACGCGCGGCGCCTTGCGGTACTCCTTGAGCAGCTTCAGGAAGCGGTCCGCCTCACCGCTCGCCTGCGCGATCAGCCGGTCGCGGTAGGCCGTAGCCTCGGCCAGCTCGCGCGCCGCCGTGCCGCCGGCCTTCGGCAGCCGGCCGTTGGCGTAGGCTTCCGCCTCGTTCTTGAGGCGCTCCTGGTCTTCGCGCGCCTTGATGGCGTCGGCGAAGGCATCCTGCACCGGCTCGGGAGCCTGCACGTTCTGCAGGTTCACCTCGGTGACGTCCAGGCCGGAGGCGTAATAGTCGAGGCGCTCCTGCAGGATCTGCTGGGTCTGCTCGGCGATCTCCTGGCGGCCCTCGGTCAGGATGAAGTCCATCTTGCTGCGGCCCACGACCTCGCGCACCGCGCTCTTGGTGACCTGGCGCAGCGTGCTGTCCGGGTCGGCCTGGCTGACGAGGTACTGCTGCGCGCTGCTCACGCGGTACTGCACCTTGAGCTCGACGTCGATGATGTTCTCGTCCTGCGTGAGCATGTCGGAGCGCTCGGTCACCTGCCGCACCTGCGTGACATTGACCTTCTCGACCGACTCGATCGGCCACGGCAGGCGCCAGTGCGGACCGGGTTCGGCCGTGGCGAGGTAGGCGCCAAGGCGCAGCACCACCGCACGCTCCTGCGCGTCCACGGTATAGATGCCCGACAGGACCCAGGCCAGCGCGATCGCACCGGCCACCAGGCCGGCGCCGCCGGACGACAGGCCGCCCGGCCGGGGACCCTTGCCCTTGAAGCGCGCCTTCAGGCGCTCGAGCACCTGGTCCACGTCCGGCATGCCACCATCGCCGGGGCGCTTGCCGCCGGGATTCCAGGGATCGCGGCCTCCGCCGCCAGGCTCATTCCAAGCCATGCGTCTGCAACTCCGTGAGCGGTTTGAGAAAAGTGAACGGGAAACGGAGTTTACAAGAGTCCCGGCAGCCCGGCCTCGCGCAGCGCGCGCTGCAGCCGCTCGCGCGGCATCACCACGGTCAGGCGGCAACCGCCGTCCTTGCGGGGCTTTTCGCTGCGCACCGCCCCCTGCGCGAACAGCTGTGCCCGCAGGCGTGCCGCGGACGGCGGCAGCGTGAGCGTGTGCGTTTCGACGTCGGGCCCCAGCCACTCGGCCACGGCTGCGCCGAGCAGGTCGAGCCCCGCGCCGCTCAGGGCGGACACGTGCACGCGCGCCGGCCGGCCTTCGGCGTCGCGCTCGACCCGCGGCTGTTCGTCCGGCTTGAGGTCGATCTTGTTGTAGACCTCGAGGCGCGCGACGTTCTCGGCGCCGATTTCGGCCAGGACCGCCTCGACCTGGCCGATGCGGGCGTCGCGTTCCGGGTCGGCCGCGTCGATCACGTGCAGCAGCAGGCTCGCCTCGCGCGACTCTTCGAGCGTGGCGCGAAATGCCGCGACCAGGTCGTGCGGCAGGTCGCGCACGAAGCCGACCGTATCCGCCAACACCGCCGCGCGGCTGCCCGGCAGCTCGATGCGGCGCAGCGTCGGGTCGAGCGTCGCGAACAGCTTGCTCGAGGCGTAGGTCTTCGCGCCGGTCAGCGCGTTGAACAGCGTGGATTTGCCGGCATTGGTGTAGCCGACCAGCGAGACCGTCGGCATCTCGCTCTTGGCGCGCGCGCGGCGGTTCTGCTCGCGCCGGCGCCGCACCAGCTCGAGGCGGCCCTTCAGCGTCGCGATGCGCCGGCCGATCAGGCGGCGGTCGAGCTCG
>JANNKD010000201.1:0-7148 GCA_031396115.1 Gammaproteobacteria bacterium | reverse complement strand
TGCTCGAGCGCGACGGCCTCATCGCGCGCGGCGTCGAATACCTGCCGGACGACGAGGCCATGACCGAGCGGCGCACGCGCGGCAAGGGCCTGACCCGGCCGGAGCTGGCGATCCTGGTGTCGTGGTCGAAGATCTCGTTGTTCGACGCGATGCTGAAGTCCGAAGTGCCGGACGACCCGTTCTTCGAGCGCGACCTGCTGGCGTACTTCCCGGGCGAACTGGTCAAGAAGTACCGCGAGGCGCTGGTGAACCACCGCCTGCGCCGCGAGATCGTGGCGACGGTGCTGTCGAACGCGGTGGTCAACCGCATGGGCATCGCCTTTGCGCACCGTTTTGCCGAAGACCACGGCATTCCGCGGGCCGAAGTCATCAAGGCCTATGCCACGGCGCACGAGACCTTCGACGCCAACCGCTACTGGGCCTCGATCCAGGCGCTCGACAACCAGGCCCCGGCGGCGCTGCAGTTCAAGCTGTTCGGCCGCGCCATCGGCCTGGTCAAGCACGCCACCACCTGGCTGATCAACGCCAAGTACACGCAGAGACCCATCGGCGACGTGATCGCGCGTTTCAAGAAGCCCATCGCGGAGCTCGAGACGTTGCTGCCCGACATCCTGCCGGCGAGCTACCGCACCGCGTGGGACCGGGCGGTCGAGTCCATGGAGAAGGACGGCACGCCGGCGAAGCTGGCGCGGCAGCTGGCCGGCACCATGGTGATCGGCTCGGCGCCGGACGTTGTCGACCTGTCGCTCGAGGCCAAGGTGCCGCTGGCCGAGGCGGCCGCCGTGTACTTCGGCATCGGCGACCGCCTGCGCGTGCTGTGGCTGCTGTCGTCCATCATCGGCCTCAACGTGCAGTCAGCGTGGCAGGCGCTGGCGCGCAGCAACCTGCGCGACGACACCTACCGGCTGCACCGCCTGATCGCAAGCCGCATCCTGCAGACGCCCGGCAAGGGCGCCGACGAGCGCATCGACAACTGGGTCAAGGCCCACGCGGCGCGCCTGAAGTTCGGCGTGCAGCGCCTGCAGGAGCTGCACGTGTCCACGCCGGTGGACTTCATGGTGCTCGCGGTCGGCGTGCGGGAGCTGCGCAAACTGAGCCAGCTTTGAAGATGCCGTCATTCCCGCGCAAGCGGGAATCCAGTCATTGGAGGCGAAGAACTGGATGCCCGCTTCCGCGGGCATGACGATGGAAAATTCCAGCCTCCGCGCCTTCTACCGGGACATGACCGTCCCGGAGCGCCGCACGTTCTGGGCCTGCTTCTGGGGGTGGCTGCTCGACGGCATGGACTTCATGGTCTATCCGCTGGTCATCGGCACCCTCATCGCGCTGTGGCAGATCGACCGCGGCACCGCGGGCCTCGCCGTCACGCTGACGTTGCTGTTCTCGGCGGTCGGCGGCTGGGGCGCGGGATATCTCTCCGACCGCATCGGCCGCGTGCGCACGCTGCAGTTCACCATCCTGTGGTTCTCGTTCTTCAGCCTGCTGTGTGCGTTCGCGCAGGACTTCACGCAGCTGATGATCTGCCGTGCGCTGCTGGGCCTGGGCTTCGGCGGCGAATGGGCTGCCGGCGCCGTGCTGATGGGCGAGACCATCCGCGCGCAATACCGCGGCCGCGCCGTGGGCTGCGTGCAGTCGGGCTGGGCGGTGGGCTGGGGCCTCGCGGTGCTGATCCAGGCCGCGCTGTTCTCGCTGATGCCGGCCGAGGAGGCCTGGCGCTGGCTGTTCGCCGTCGGCGCCCTGCCGGCGCTGCTGGTGTTCTACGTGCGCCGCAACGTCGCCGAGCCGGCCATCGCTCAGCGCCAGCGCGCGAGCGGGCAGGGTGCGCGGATCTGGGAAATCTTTGCTCCGGGGATTCTCCGGACGACGCTCCTCGCGTCCTTGCTCGGCGTCGGCGCCCAAGGCGGTTATTACGCGATCACGACCTGGTTGCCGACGTTCCTGCGCGCCGAGCGCGGCCTGACCGTGGTCGGCTCGGCGGGTTACCTGGGATTCGTGATCAGCGGCGCGTTCGCCGGCTACCTCGTCGGGGCCTGGCTCGCGGACCGCATCGGCCGGCGCCGGCTGTTCCAGTCGTTCGCGGTCGGCGCGGTGGCGGTGGTCGTCGCCTACACGCAGCTGTCGATCCCGGACAACCTGATGCTGGTGCTGGGGTTTCCGCTGGGCTTCTTCGCCAGCGGCTACTTCTCCGGCTTCGGCGCGTTCCTGACCGAGCTGTTCCCGACGCGCCTGCGCGGCTCCGGGCAGGGCTTCGCCTACAACTTCGGCCGCGGCATCGGCGCGCTGTTCCCGACACTGGTCGGCTTTCTCTCGGCGACGATGTCGCTGGCCAACGCCATGGCGCTGTTCGCGGTGATCGCATACGGGCTGCTGTTCGCGATGGCCACGCTGCTGCCGGAAACGCGTGGCAAGATTCTGGAACCATGATTTCAGTCGACCTCAACGCGGACCTCGGCGAGGGCGTGACCGACGACGACGGGCTGCTGGAGGTCGTCTCGAGCGCGAACGTGGCCTGCGGCTTCCACGCCGGCGACGCCACGATCATGCGCCGCGTGTGCGAGGGCGCGGCGCGCCGCGGCGTGCGCATTGGCGCGCAGGTGAGCTACAACGACCGCGAGGGTTTCGGTCGGCGCGACAGGGAGCTCGATCCCGAAGCACTCGCGGCGGACGTCCTGTACCAGATCGGCGCGCTCGCGGCGTTCGGCGAGGTGGCGTACGTGAAGCCGCATGGCGCGCTGTACAACCGCGTGGTGCACGACGAGCGCCAGGCGCGAGCGGTGGTCGAGGCCGTCAAGGCCTGGCGTGTGCCGCTGCCCCTGATGGGCCTGCCGGGATCGCGCGTGCTCGCGCTGGCCGAAGCGGCGGGGCTCGCGACCGTCACGGAGGGCTTCGCCGACCGCGCGTATACGAAGGAAGGCCGGCTGGTGCCGCGCTCCGAGCCGGGCGCGGTGATCCACGATCCCGCCGACGCCGCGCGGCGCGCGGTCGAGCTGGCGCGCTCCGGCCAGGTTCGCTCGCTGTGCGTGCACGGGGACACGCCCGGTGCCGTGACCATGGCCAGGCGCGTGCGGGCCGAGCTGGAAGCCGCGGGCGTGCGCATCGCACCCTTTGCCTGAGCGTGAACGCGTGAAGCTGCGGCGCGCCGGGCCGGACGGCCTGCTGGTCGAGCTGCCGACCCTCGACGACGTGCTGCGCCTGACGGCCGAACTGCGCCGGCGCGCGCCGGCCGGCATCAGCGAGATCGTCCCGGCCGCGCGCACCGTGCTGCTGATGGGCGTCGGGCTCGACGCTCTCGCGGCCGAGATGAAGGAGTGGCGCTTGCCGCCGGTCGCACCCGATGAGCGGCCGCCGGTGGAGATTCCGGTGACCTACGACGGACCAGACCTCGACGAGGTCTGCGCGCTCAAGGGGGTCACACGCGACGAGCTCATCGCGCTGCATACCGGCGTCACGCTGACCACGGCCTTCTGCGGGTTTGCCCCCGGCTTCGGCTACCTCAGCGGCCTGCCGCAGCGAATGCACGTGCCGCGCCGCAGTTCGCCACGCACGCAGGTCGCGGCTGGCGCGGTGGGCCTCGCCGGAGAATTCACCGGGGTCTATCCGCGCGCGTCGCCCGGCGGCTGGCAGATCATCGGCCACACCGCGCTGGCGCTGTGGGACCCGACGCGCGATCCGCCCAGCCTGCTCGCGCCTGGCACTCGCGTGAGGTTCGTGCGCGCATGACGATCCTGGTGGAGAAGGGCATTTTTGTAGAGAAGCCCGGCTCGCTGACGCTGATCGAGGACCTCGGCCGGCCCGGCCATGCGCACCTGGCGGTGCCGCGCTCGGGCGCCGCCGACCGGCCGGCCTGCATTCGCGCCAACCGCCGGGTCGGCAATCCCGATGGCGCGGCCGTGCTCGAGATGACGCTGCTCGGCGCGCGCCTGCGCTTCGAAACCGATGCACTCATCGCGCTGACCGGCGCCGACATGGACGCGCGCCTGGACGAAGTCGGCCTCGCGCCGGAATCGGCCGTGGCCGTGCGCGCGGGGCAGGTGCTCACCTGCTTTGCTGCGCGACGCGGCGTGCGCGCCTACGTCGCGGTGGCCGGCGGCATCCAGGCGCCCGTGCTGCTCGGCAGCTGCTCGCACGACCTGCTCTCTGGCCTCGGTCCGGCGCCGCTGCGAGCCGGCGACCGGCTCGCCGTCGGCGCGTCGCGCGGCACGCCGCGAGCCGTGACGGCGCCGCCGGTGATCGCCGACACGCCGGCGCTGCGCTTCGTGCCGGGCCCGCGCGACGACTGGTTCGCGCCGGCCGCGCTGCAGGCGTTGACCGCGAGTCCGTACACGGTGTCGCCGGACAGCAACCGCATCGCGGTCCGCTTGCAGGGTGCGGTGCTGGTGCGCTCGGTCGAAGGCGAACTGCCGAGCGAAGGCCTCGTGCCCGGCGCCATCCAGGTGCCGGGCAACGGCCAGCCGGTGGTGATGCTGGCTGACCATCCGACCACGGGCGGCTATCCGGTGATCGGCGTGGTGCTGCCCGACGACCTCTGGATGCTGGCGCAGTCGCCGCCGGGCTGCGCGTTGCGATTCATAATGGCGCGGCCATGAGCCAGGACGTCCACATTCCCGAGCACGAGATCGAGCTCACCGCCGTGCGCTCGCAGGGCGCCGGCGGCCAGAACGTCAACAAGGTCTCGAGCGCCATCCACTTGCGCTTCGACATCCGCGCGTCGTCGCTGCCGGACGACGTAAAGGAGCGCCTGCTCGTCATGCGCGATGGCCGCATCAGCGACGACGGCGTGGTGGTGATCAAGGCGCAGACGCAGCGCAGCCAGGAACAGAACCGCCACGACGCGATCGAGCGACTGCACACGCTCGTGCGCCAGGCGGCGGCGCGGCCCAAGCTGCGGCGCGCGACCAAGCCGACGCGCGGCTCCAAGCAGCGGCGGCTCGAAAGCAAGAAGCGGCGCAGCCAGACCAAGGCGCTGCGCACCCGGATCGACGATTAGTCGATGAAAGCCTTCGTCACGGGCGGCTCGGGCTACGTCGGCCGCAACCTGATCCGCCACCTGCGCCACCGCGGCGACGACGTACGCGCGCTGGCGCGCTCGCGGCAGGCGGTCGAGGCGGTCACCCGGCTGGGTGCGGCTGCGGTTGAGGGCGACCTCGACGACGTGGCTGCGATGCGCACCGGCATGGCCGGCTGCGATGTCGTGTTTCACGCTGCGGCGCTGGCGGCCGAGTGGGGGCCGCGCGAGGAGTTCCAGCGCTTCAACGTCGACGGCACGCGTCATGCGCTGGAGGCGGCGCGCGCAGCGGCCGTGCCGTGCTTCGTGCACGTCGGCACCGAGGCCGCGCTGTGCGACGGCACGCCGCTGCTCGATGTGGACGAGTCGCGGCCGCTGCCCGAGCAACCGCTGCCGCGCTATCCGCAGTCCAAGAACCAGGCGGAGCGTCTGGTGGTTGGAGCCAACTCCCCGCAATTGCGCACCGTGGTGGTGCGGCCGCGTTTCATCTGGGGCAACGACGACACGTCGGTATTGAGCGCACTGGCGGAGGCGGTCAAGACCGGTCGCTTCATGTGGATGGACGGCGGGCGTTACCCGACCTCGACCGCGCATGTCGACAACGTCTGCGAGGGCATGCTGCTCGCGGCGGAGAAGGGCCGCGGCGGCGAGGCGTACTTCCTCACCGACGGCGCGCCGGTGGAACTGCGGCAGTTCGTGACGCAGATGCTGGCCACGCGCGGCGTGGATCCCGGCGCCAAGAGCGTGCCGACGTGGCTGGTGCTGGTGCTGGCGCGGATCAGCGAGTGGGTGTGGGAGACCTTCGGCCTGAAGGGAGAGCCGCCGGCCACGCGCATGGCCGTGCACCTGTTCGGCGAACCGGTCACGGTCAACGACGCCAAGGCGCGGCGCGAGCTGGGCTACGTCGGCAAGGTCACGCGCGAGCAGGGGATGGCTTCGCTACTGAAGGCCTCTTGACGCGCTTCGTTGCGGTTCAAACTTGAACCTAAGCCCATGGCCTCACATGAAAAGTCTGACCGAATCTCGGCCTTGACGAGGTGGTCAAGCGCCATGGGCCTAACGTCCGGCTTCAGGCCGTTTGCGGCAAACGAGGAACACCTCGCCCACGTTTGCGGTGCCAATCATTCCTTGCGTGAGTGCCAGTTTTTTCTGGAAGCGCACGCCAAGCGGCATGAATACATTGTTGTACCACCACATGGCTTTTTCGCGGCGGTGGCTGAGATACCACATCCCGAAGTCGACCAGGCGCGACGATTTCGGCCGCATCCCGAAGACCGCGCTTTGCTCGACAGCGAAGCCGTGTTCCCGGAGCCTGCTGAGCAGGTGTTCCGGCTCGTAGCGGCGCCGGTGCCCCACGAAGTCGTCGAACGGGGTCCACATCGCCTGGTGCAGCGGCACCGAGAGCAGGAGGGTCGCGTCCGGCGCGGCCACCCGCGCCAGCTCGGAGAGCGCCGCGGCATCGTCATCGACATGCTCCACGATGTCGAGGGCGCACACGAGATCGAACGTGCCGTCCGGAAACGGAAGCGAGGAAATGAGGCCCTGCATGGCGTTGGCTCCGCGCGCGCGTAGTTGGGCAACCGCCGGCGAGCTGAGGTCGACGAAGTGGGTCCCTTCAATCGGCAGTCGCGGCCTTAGCCCCGGAGCGACTTCGAGCCGCGGCCGCGACGGCGAGACCAGGGAGCATACCAGCGGCCAAGTGTTGAACCGCTCGGGCTCGACCAGGCGCGCGTCGGTCCAAAGCGGGTCGTAGAACCGCCGGTTGGCTTCGAGTAGCTTGGCGTCGCTGCGGGCGTGTGACGGAGTCATCGCGCAGCCATGGTAACGGATTGTCCCTGAATGACTTGGGTCGCTAGCAGCCGTAGGGACGTTGACCCTAACGGTGATGCCATCGTGCCACCGAACTGCTTGTTGGGCGAAGACAGCTCAAGCGTAGGAGCTCTACGGCAGGTGCGGGCGCGCCAGGTATTCCTGCGACTGCATCTCGATCAAGCGCGACAGCGCGCGCTGGAACTCGAACTTGAGCTTCCTGCCCGCGTAGAGCTGCTCGCGCGGCACGTCGGCGGCCAGGATCAGCTTGACGCCGCGGTCGTAGAACTCGTCGACCAGCGTGATGAAGCGGCGCGTGGCGTCCTCGTCGTCG
>JANNKD010000104.1:0-7450 GCA_031396115.1 Gammaproteobacteria bacterium | reverse complement strand
CATATTCACATGTCGGCGTCGCGCGACCCTCGTTTTGCAGCTCCATCCTAATGTCTTCTTCCTGTGCGGGCGTAAGCGCAAACCTCATCTCGAGGTCTGGACCCGCGCCATGACCGTTTCCTTCGATCATGGCGGGAACTCCGACCTCGAGATGAGGTTTGCGCTTACGCCTGCTCAGGAAGACGACATTAGGATGGAGCTGCAAAACGAGGGTCGCGCGACGCCGACATTTGAATATGGCTACGTCCGCAAAGATGGTGTGCGCTGCACGGTGATTCGCAACACGGTCGCAATCCGGCCGCGTGGATACAAACGAGCGACCACGCCACCGGCTTCTCCCGTTGCCGTTGATTGAGAACTGGCTCACAGAAAACGGGTTCATTCGGCGTTCAGATGCTCGCCGCTAAGGTTGCCCGACGATTCAGGAGAGAACTGCATGAACAAGATACTCATACGCACCACGTTGTTAGCCGTCGCGGCCGCCTTCACGATCGCCGGCTGTCAGACCACTGACGCCTACACCGGCGAGAAGAAGGTGAACAAGACCACCAAGGGCGCCGGCATCGGAGCACTCGCGGGCGCAGTGCTGGGTGCTGCCACGGGCGACAACTCCAAGGAACGCCGCAAGCGCGCACTGATCGGCGCGGGCGTAGGCGCCCTCGCGGGCGCAGGAGTTGGCGCGTACATGGACAGGCAGGAGGCAAAGTTGCGCGCGCAATTGCAGGGCACGGGTGTGTCGGTCACGCGCAGTGGCGATGACCTCATCCTCAACATGCCGGGCAACATCACCTTCAAGACCGCCAGCGCCGACCTCAACGCCGACTTCTACAAGGTGCTGGACGGCGTTGGCATGGTGGTTGATGAATACGAGAAGACGCTCATCGTCATCGAGGGCCACACCGACAGCGTCGGCTCCGATGATATGAACCAGTCGCTGTCCGAGCGCCGCGCGACTTCGGTCGGCCAGTACCTGACGGGCAAGGGCGTCAACGGCCAGCGCGTGCTGACGGCGGGATTCGGCGAAGCGCGCCCGGTCGCGTCGAACGATTCGGACGGCGGCCGCTCGCAGAACCGCCGCGTCGAAGTGCGCCTGGAGCCGATTACGCAGGGCTGAGCCAGCAGCAGAGTCACCCGACCCCGGCTACGGCCGGGGTTTTTTTCAGCCCGGCGGCGGCACCAGGTTGACCGCTACGACCGCGGCGCCCGGGCCGATCTTCTGCACGCCGGCGGTGATGACGACATCGCCGGGCTGCACGCCGGAAGTCACTTCCACGCGGCCGGCCTGGCGCACGCCGAGCACCACGGGCCGCATGGCGGCCTTGCCGTCCTCGATGACGTAAACGAACAACTGCTCGCCCTGCGGCACGATGGCCTGCTCGGGTACGAGCACGGCGTTGTCGCGCTCCGCGATCACCAGGCGCACGCGCGCGAACAGCCCGGGCCGCAGTTCGGCCTTGTCGTTCGGCACGCGCGCGCGCACGCCGATCGAGCGGGTCTCCTCGGCCAGGCGCGGATCGATGGCGTAGACGCGGCCCTGGAACGTCTTGCCGGGATAGGCGTCGACTTCGAGGTTCAGCGCCTGCCCGACCTTGATCGCCGACAGCGCCACCTCGGACAAGCGGAAATCCGCCTTCAGCACCGATATCTGTTCCAGCGGCGCCAACGCCTGGCCGGCGGTGACGTAGTCGCCCGGGCTGACCGCGCGCAGGCCGACCACGCCCTCGAACGGCGCACGGATACGCGTCTTGGCGAACCGCGCGTCGGACAGCGCCACCGTGGCGCGGTCGACATCGAGCTTGGCGGCGGCCTCGTCGCGTTCGCGCGTGGAAATCAAGCCGCGCCCGAACAGTTCCTCGGCGCGCGTGTGGTTGGCCTGCGAGAGCGCGAGCCCGGCGCGCGCCTGCGCCAGCTCGGCGCGGTAGATCGAATCGTCGAGCTCGAACAGCAGCGTGCCCTTGGCGACCGGCTGGCCTTCCTTGAAATGAATGCCGGAGATGCGGCCGGCGATCTCCGAACTGAGCACGACCGATTCGTTGGAGCGCAGGCTGCCGACCGCGATGATCTCCTGCGCGATGCGATCGGCTTTCGCGACTTCGGCTTCCACCGGCATGCCCATGGGGGCGCCGCCCGGAGCGGGGCCGGCGGGCTTGGGGACGGCAGCCGCGGCCGCGGCAGGCGACTTGAAGAACTTCTGGTAGCCCCAGATGCCGGCAGCCACCAGCACGATGAGGCCGATCGCGAGATATCGCATGGGTTCAAGCGCGCAGATTGAAGTCGGGATTATAGTCAGGCAAGGAACCGCCGGGGGCGTGCCATGGACTCGATGCTCGTGTGGGTGGTCGTCACGGCGCTGGCCAGCAGTGCGCTGACAGTGGCGCTGGGCTTCGTCGTCTGGCGCGTGTGGGCGGCGCCGCGGCTCGATGCCCGGTTGCTGCAGGTCCAGGATGCCTTCGAGCAGCGCGTGCGCGCGGGGGTGCTGGCGGCCGGCACCGACCTGCTGCCGGCATTGCGTGAGCACGTCAAGCTCGGCTTCCAGGACGCGCTGAAGGGCTCGCACGCCGCCGGCATCGCCGAGGGCACGGCCAAGATCGTCACCGGCAGCACCGACCTGCTGGTGGACAGCCTCAGCAACCTGTTCGGGCTGAAGAAGAAGTGACACGCGCGTAGCGCGTGTCATCCCGAGCGTAGCGAGGGATCTCGTTCGGGACGAGATCCTTCGTCGCTGCGCTCCTCAGGATGACCCGTTCGCTAAAGCGAACGGGTCAGCTTCAGCAGGTCATCCGCCGTGGCGTAGGCACGGAACAGCGAGCGCGCCAGCACGCCGAGGATGCGGTGCACGTCCTCGGCTTTCTGGCGGTGCAGCGGCAGGATCACGGCCTCGACCAGCGCGATGATGGCGCGCGCCATCTCGTCGAGGTCGTCCTTGTAGTCGAAGCGGCCCTGTTCGACGCCCAGCCGCAGGGTTTCCGTCATGGTCTCGATGCAGGCCGCCTCGAACTCACGCTGCGCTGCCACGATCGGTGCCGTCTCGGGCCGGGACGGAATCAGCCAGTAACCGCCCACGCCCTTGGTGACGCGCGGGTCGCGCAGCAACCGGCCGAGCCCCGTGAACAGCTGCAGGATGCGCGTCACGCCGTCGTCCTGCGCGCGCATCGGGTCGAAAATGTAGGCGTTGAACAGCGCATGCAGCTGCTGCTGGCAGTCGAGATAGAGCCGCTGCTTGTTGTCGAAATGCCAGTACAGCGCGCCCTTGGACAGCTTCGCCGCCTTGCCGATGGCGCCGATCGAGACGCCTTCGTAGCCGTGGCGGCCGAACAGCGCGAAGGCCTGCTCGCGCAGCGCCTGCAGGGCGTCGAACTGCTGGCTCCCGGGTTTGCGCGGCAAACTCAGTTCTTCATCAGCCGGTACGCCATGGCGGCGTTGACCGGATCCGGCGTGATCATCGTTAACAGCGAGGTCAGCCAGTTGAGGAACCCGGGCACGACGCTGTAGCGGCGCTTGAGCATGGCCGTGACCCCGATGGCGGCGACCTGCGCGCTGGTCATCATCATCATGCGCTGGTAGGCGGTGGGCTTCTGGCCGCTGACCTGCAGGAATTCGGTGGCGGTGATGCCGGGCGAGATCACGGTGCTGCTGACGCCGCTGCCGCGCAGCTCGAAATTCAGCGCCTGGCTGAACGAGCGCACGTAGCTCTTGGCGGCCGAATAGGCGGCGTAGGTAGGCGAGGGCTGGTACGCGCCGATCGAGGCGACCTGCAGCAGGCGGCCCCAGCCGCGCTTGACCATGTCGCGCGCGAACAGCTTGGTCAGGTGCGTCAGCGCGACAATGTCGAGCAGCAGCATCTGGCGCGTCCTGTCCCAGGGAATCTCCAGCTCCAGGCCGAACAGGCCGAAGCCGGCGTTGTTGACCAGGATGTCGACGTTGACCTGCTGCGCCTTGAGCGTGTCGTACAGCATCTGCGGTGCGGCCGGATCGCCGAGGTCCACGGTCATGACAATGGCCGTGATGCCGTACTGCTTCTGCAGTTCGCCCTGCAGCTGCTTGAGCAGCTCCTCGCGCCGCGCCACCAGCACCAGGCGGCAGCCGCGGCGGGCGAGCTCGCGGGCGAAGTCCACGCCGAGTCCGCTCGAGGCGCCGGTGACGAGCGCGGTTTTTCCCTGCAGGGAACCGTCGTGCATAAAAAATCCCGCCGTTGTTTGGAGCCCCGGCGGGATTCTACACCGCGACCTGTGCGGGTCAGGTCTCGAGTTTCTTCAATTCACGGCGCAGTTCGAATTCTCCATCGGTGACGCATTCCTCGATGCCGCGCAGCCGGGCGTCGAGCCGCTCGAAGCGCGCCGTCACTTCGGCCATGGTCGGCCGGCGCGGGGGGGCGGACCCGTACGGGCTGTCGCCGCTGCCGCCGCTGCCACCGCCGGAGTAGCCGCCGGATGAAAGCGCATCGCCCTCGATCGGGTCCAGTGCGTACCAGAGCACGCAGTAGACGATGACGATCGGGAACAAGCCCGAGAACACGAAGGCGATGACCAGTCCCGCACGCAGCAGCTTGACGTTCCAGTCGAAGTATTCCGCGATGCCGGAGCACACCCCGGCGATCACGCCGCGTTGCGGGATCCGGCGCAGGCCGGAAAAATTGCGCGCTCTCATCCGGGTCTCCGCTGCTGGGTCTGCTTCCAACCGGGCACCTCGTGTTCGAGCAGGGTCTCGATGGCGTCGATGCGGCGCTCCAGGCGTTCGGCGATGTCTACCAGCCGGGCATTCATGGTCGGGTCACCGGCCGCTCTCGCCGCGATCTCCTTGTTGCGTGTCAGGTAGTGCAGCACCATCCCTGGCAGCACGATGAAGATCGAGATGATTGCAAGTACCCCCGGCAAATCTTCCACTGACTGTCCCCGAGTTGATCCAGATGGTCATTCTATTTCTTGTCGGCGCCGCTGGCTGGCTTGGCCTTGCCCAGCCTGGTCTTCAAGGCCTCCATTTCGGCGTCCAGCTTCTCGCCCTGCTCCAGCTCCGCGAACTGCTCCTTGAGGCTGCGCACCTGGCCCAGGTCGTAGGACTCCAGCTGCGCCTCGAGGCCGTCGATCTTCGCCTCGTACTTCTCGAACTTGACCATGGCGTGTTCCATGCGCGTGTCGTGGATCTGCCGCTTGACCTTGAGGCGGGAGTCGGCGGACTGCGCGCGCAGGATGATGGCCTTCTGGCGCTGCTTGGCGTCAACCAGCTTGGCCTTCAGCTTGCCCGTGTCTTCGTCGAGCTTCACGATCTCGCCTTCCACGTGCTTCAGCTCTTTCTCGTGGTCGCCGATGTTGTCCGCCGAGCGCTGCTTGGCGGCGAGGGCGGCGCGGGCCAGGTCCTCGCGGTCCTTGGACAGGGCCAGCTCGGCCTTGCGCTGCCACTCGGCCGTCTCGCCGTGCAGGTGGCCGATGTGCCGCTGCAACTCCTTCTTGCGCGCGAGCGTGCGGACCGAGGTGGAGCGCACCTCGACCAGCGTGTCCTCCATCTCCTGGATGATCAGCCGCACCATCTTCTCGGGGTCCTCGGCCTTGTCGAGCATGGCGTTGAGGTTGGCGTTGATGATGTCGGTCATTCTGGAAAAGATGCCCATGGGATTTCCTCGGTAAAGAGAAGTGACGTTCGAAGTGGGTTAGAGCCAGCGCTGCGACACCGGCGCCTTGGCCGGCTCGTCAGCGTTGGCGGATTCGTTGGAGTCGTCCGGCTTCGGCAGGAACGGCTCGATGGTCTTGAGCGCGGACTTCTTGAGGTCGCGCTTCATCTGGACCAGGGCGACGTTGCCCTGGGCGGCGATGGCCTGGCCGAGCGTCACGATCGCGCGGGACTGCAGCGAGTCGGCGCTGGCGGCGCCAGTAAAGCTGCACAGCACCAGGACGGCGGCGGCGGCGAGGGTGGACTTGGTCATTTGCGATGCTCCGGCGAAACATTGGGTCTATGCCCCTATATAGCGAGGGACGTGCCAAGTCCGCCAAGGCGCGTAAGTGGCTGATTAATCGATAATTATGTCCGTGCTGCGGACCCTATCCAAAGCGTTGGATAACTGATTTAGCCAATCTATGGTAGAACACGCCAACTATTTGGCGGGAGCCACTGGTGGCGCTGATCAGGCAGGACCCGGATCCGATCATCGGTCAGGCCGACAATTTCCTCGCCGCGCTCGAGCGGGTTTCGCGCGTCGCGCCGCTGACCAAGCCGGTCCTGATCATCGGCGAGCGCGGCACCGGCAAGGAGCTCATCGCCTCACGCGTGCACTTCCTGTCGGAGCGCTGGCAGCAGCCGTTCATCAAGTTCAACTGCGCCGCGCTCAACGAGGAGCTGCTCGAGTCCGAGCTGTTCGGCCACGTCGCCGGCGCGTTCACGGGCGCGGTGCGCGGGCGCGTGGGACGCTTCGAGCTGGCCAGCGGCGGCACCCTGTTCCTCGACGAGATCGCCTCGATGTCGCTGCGCCTCCAGGAAAAGCTGCTGCGCGTGGTCGAATACGGCGAGTTCGAGAAGCTCGGCTCCAGCGAGACCGAACGGGCCGACGTGCGCCTGGTGGGCGCCGCCAACCAGGACCTGCCGTCGCTGGCGCATCAGGGAAGATTTCGCGAGGACTTGCTCGACCGCCTGTCGTTCGATGTGGTGACGATCCCGCCGCTGCGCGAGCGCCGCGACGACGTCCTGCTGCTGGCGCAGCAGTTCGCCTCGGACATGGCCCGTGAGCTCAAGCACGAGTACTTCGCCGGGTTCTCGCCGGCGTGCGAGCAGCAGATGCAGCAGTACGACTGGCCGGGCAACGTGCGCGAACTGCGCAACGTGGTCGAGCGGGCGGTGTACCGCGCCGAGTCGCCCAAGCGGCCCATCGAGCGCGTCGAGTTCGACCCGTTCACCTCGCCGTATCGGCTGCGCGGTGCGCCGGCCTGGGCTGTAGGAGCGCCTTCAGGCGCGACTGTCGCGGCTGAAGCCGCTCCTACGGGCACGACGACCGGAGCAACGCCGAAATTCCCGCTGGACTTCGAGCAGGCGGTGGGTGAGCACGAAAAGAGCCTGGTCCGCGCCGCGCTGGCCGAAGCGCGCTACAACCAGCGCCGCGCCGCGCAGCACCTGTCGCTGACCTACCACCAGTTCCGCGGCTTGCTGCGCAAGTACAAGCTGCTCGACGAAGCCCGCGCATCCTACTCCCCTACCTCGCAAATCCGCGTACGCGTATGGACGTTTATTGATGAGCCTGTGGATAAGGAGTTCTTTCGGAAGAGGATAAGAGCGGCAATTGAATTACGCAACGCAGGTCTCGATACGGCGGGAGAGCACCGCCTACTTGACCACCAACGCAACACAGATGCCTATCGCTTAATCCATGCCGAATCAGATGGCATCCCCGGCTTGATCGTTGACCGTTATGATGATGTGCTTGTCATGCAATCTTTAACCGCCGGCTCAGAATTCTGGAAGGAAACCA
>JANNKD010000095.1:0-12846 GCA_031396115.1 Gammaproteobacteria bacterium | reverse complement strand
GCCCACCGCTGCATCATCACCACGCGATCGGTCAGGTGCTGAACAAGAAGTTCCGCCGTAAGCGGTTGATTTTTAATAGGTTTTCAATCAAATTTCAAAATCGTACGCGCCAGTCATAGCCGCTGAACATAGGGCTGCGTGTGACAGACTTCGTGTAACGCAGACCAACTTGGCGGCGGTCGTGCAGAGCACGCTCAATATTGCCTCCAATGCCTCCCCAAGTGCGTCCAGCAAATAAGTCAAAGTGACTCCTATCACCCTTGCTGTTCCTGCTGTTCTTGCGGTTGAGTGATCGCGCCAGCACCGCTGTGTGGGGCCGAGAACAGCAGGAACAGCAAGGACGTTGCGGCCTGCCGGCTTCGAACACCTATTGGTTTGCACTTGCGCCAGCGATTGCCCTGGCGCTATGGCTCAGTCAAAGTTCTCCCGTTGGCTGTGTCAGCCCGATTACTGCGGGCCACGTCAGCCGATGCGCCACCAAGCGCACCCCGAGCCTTGGGTCAATGGCTCATATCGATGGACAAACTTCCAAAAGGAAAGCACCATCGACGCCAAGCCGCGGGCGCTCCAGGTCGAAGGTCGTCGTAAGGGCCAGCGATACGACGTTCGATGAGCCGCGTCCGGCAATTGCCTACTATGGCCTGACTCAGCATGGGCCGCCTCATACGGTTCATGCAGCCAACTCACTGGCTGGTTTTCGCAAGAATCCCTGGTTGGCTCCATTGCGATTGGGTGCGAAACCATTGGCCTGGAGCGTCTCCTCCGTCGTCTTGTAGAAAACCCCGATCTTCATGATTTCGCGCGCCTGTTGCGCCGTTGCGATCGGGCGGCCGAATTCGCCTGAGATGCGCACCAATTGCCTGATCTGATCGACGCTGCTCATCTTGCCGGTGCGGGTCTGGTTCCACAGCACGTCCTCGATGCCGCAGCGCACATGCAGGCCCAGCGCGATGCCGATCATGTTCACCGGCAGCACGTTGAGCACCGAGCTCTCCACCGTGATCACCGCGCCATCGGGCGCAGCACGCAGGAAGTTGGCCAGGTTGTAGATGTTGGCCTGGTCCATGCCGCCGCTGATCGCCACCCAGTTCATCACCAGCGGCCCCTTGTAGTGGCCGCGGCGCATCATGCGCTCGATCGTTTCGAAGCTGTTGATGTTGTAGCACTGAAACTCGCTCTGTATACCGGCGGCCGTCAGGCGGCGGATGTGCTCTTCGACCCAACTGGGGTTCGCCGGCACGATCATGTCCTTGTAGGTCGCATGCAGTTCCGGAAAGCCACGCGATACGCCATTGAAGTCATCCAGGCCGGCGTGTTCGGTCACGTTCATCTGCACCGTGTTGACGGTCACCGTCACCTGGTCAGGCTTGGGGTCGAGTTCGGCCAGCATGTGGCGCGTGTCGTCGCTGAGCCACTTGGCCGCCGCGCCGTCGGACTCCGGCGCGAAACTGATGGAGCCGCCGACCTGGATGACCATCTCCGGCACGCGGGCGCGCACGCCGGCGATCAGCTCGTTGAACTTGGACAGGCGCTTGCTGCCCCTGCCGTCGGCTTCGCGCACATGCAGGTGCAGCACGGTCGCGCCGGCCTCGTAACAGTCCACCGCCTTCTGGATCTGCTCCTCCATGGTGACGGGAATGTCTTCCGGGAAGTCCGAGGGAATCCAGCCCGGTGCATAAGGGGCGGCGGTGATGATCAGCGGTTGCTGGTTTTCGGGATAGAGGTGGCCGTCGAGGAAGTTCATGGCAGGAGGCTCCGGATGGAAGGATGGGGTTGGAAAGGACGGGGCAGGGTGGAAGGACCCGGAAAGTTCAGAACGGCACGTCGCCAACGATGCCGGCGCGTTCCATCTTGCGCGGCGCAGGCCAGTAGTCGTTCACGGCGTAGTGCTGCGTGCTGCGGTTGTCCCAGATGGCGACATCGCCCGGCTGCCAGGACCAGCGCACCTGGTATTCGGGGATGGTGGCGCGGCTGAGCAGGTAGTTGAGCAGCATCGACGCACCCGGTGTCTTGTCGATGCCGTGGCGGATGTTTTCCGGCGTGTTGTGGTTGACGAAGTGCGTCGTGAAGCTGCCGACGAACAAGACCTTCTCGCCGGTTTCCGGATGCGTGCGCACCACCGGGTGCTCGGCCGGCGGGTTCTCCCGATCGAGTTTTCTGCGCGCTTCTTCGGTCATGGTGGCGCCGAACGACGGCTCGATGGTGGACTTGGCGCGCAGTTTCAGGATCTTGCGCTGGATGTCGTCCGGCAGTTCTGCATACGCCTGAACCATGTTGACCCAGATCGTGTCCCCACCGATCTCCGGGCATTCGATGCAGCGCAACACCGCACCCATTGGCGGATTCGGACGCCACAGTCCGTCGCAGTGGTAGGTGTTCTCGTGGCTGTGCCGGCTCTCACTGCGGTAGATGAGAACCAGGCCCGGATGCTCGGGGTCGCTGCCGGCCACGGGATGGTCCTCGAGCGGGCCGAAGCAGTGCGCGAAGGCGACATGCTCGGCCCGCGTGATGTCTTGGCCGCGGAAAAACAGCACCTTGTGCTTGAGCAGCGCGGCCTTGACCTGCGCGAACAGCGCAGGGTCGCGCGATGCCTCGCCGAGGTGAACGTCGGTGACTTGCGCCCCGATGGCGGGGGTGATGGGCCTGATCTTCATGGTTCGCTCTCCAATCGGCTCGTGTGAAGCCTGCTCAGTTCGCCTGGATATTGAATTTCTTGACGATGGCGGCATTGCGCTGGAACAGCAGCCGGCTCTCGGCCAGCATCGCAGCCGAGTCCACGCTCACATCCGGTTCCAGGCCGGCATCGATCAGCTTTTTCTGCACCGAAGGCGCTTCGGCCGCCTTCTTTATGGACTCCTGCAGCTTGGCCAGAATGTCGGCTGGCAGCTTGCTGGAGCCGTAGAAGGTCACCTGTCCGTTGTACTGGATCTCCGGATAACCCAGCTCGGTCATGGTCGGCACGTCCGGCAGGTAACTCGAACGCTTCTTGCCGGCTACGGCATACGCACGCAGCCGATCGGCCTTGATCAGCGGCAGCGACGTCGCCAGACCGTCGAACATGATGTCGACCTGGCCGCCAATCACATCCTGCAGCGCGGGCGGCGAACCGGCATACCCCACGTGTTGCATGTCCAGGTCGGCCTTGTCGCTGAGGATGAATCCCGAGTACTGCGATACCGTCCCGCGACCGTAGCTGGCAAAGTTGGCCTTGCCCTTGCGCGTCTTCAGATGGCTCACCAGACCCTGGAAATCCTTCGTCGGGTAGTTGCTGGCGGTGACGAGCACATAGCTCGTCGAGGCCACCCGTGCGATGGACACGATGTCGGTGAGCGGGTCGTACGGCACCTTCATCAGCTGCGGCGCTTCGACCAGCAGGTTGACCGCGCCCATCAGGATCGTGTTGCCGTCGGGAGCCGCTTGCAGCATGGCGCGCATGCCGATCGACCCGACCGCGCCCGCGCGGTTTTCGACGATGACGGTCCTGCCGATATCCACCGACATCTGTTGCCCGACCAGTCGACCCACGACGTCCATGGTTCCGCCTGGCGGTGCCGGGACGATGATCTTCAAGGGAGGCTCACCAGCCGCACAGACGTTGAATGCCAACGACCATCCCATTGCCACCAAGGCGGTGCGAGCGATTTGCAGTAGTTTCATATCTGTCTCCAGGTCATGTTCATGTTCGTGTCGGCCTTATCTGCCAACGGGTTCAGTATCCGGGGCGTTGGCGATTTGTATTTGCTTATTCGGGACAATCATTTGTCATATTGGGCAATTTCCTAAGAGACGCTTCCCGCCCTGGAGCTCTCCCGCAAGAATGACCACTTCGCATGCAAACACAAGGAAACCGTCCATGACCAAAGCGATCCGCTTCCACGCAACCGGGGGCGCCGAAGTCCTCCAATATGAAGATGTCGATGTCGGTGAACCCGGTGCCGACGAGGCCCGCGTGCGCCACAGTTTCATTGCAGTCAACTTTGCCGACATCTACTTCCGCACCGGTTTTTATCCGCTGGCGCTGCCCAACGGTCTGGGCACGGATGCGGTGGGCGTGGTCGAGGCCGTTGGCCGCGGTGTAACGGACATCCGGGTGGGCGACCGGGTGGGCTACCTGGTGGGGCCACAGGGGGCTTACGCAAGCGCGCGTGATGCCCGCCGATGTGCTGATCCCCTTGCCCGATGGCGTTTCGGACCGCACCGCATCCTCGCTCATCATGAAGGGCATGACCGCACAGTACCTGTTTCGCCAGGTTTACCCGCTCAAGGGAGGCGAGACCATCCTCTACCACGCGGCAGCCGGCGGTGTGGGCCTGATCGCCTGCCAATGGGCGCGCGCCATCGGCGTCACTATGATCGGTACCGTCAGCACGGATGAGAAGGCCGCGGCTGCGACGGCCAACGGGTGCGCACACGCCATCGTGACGTCGCGTGAAGACATCGCCAAGCGCGTGCTGGAGATCACCGAAGGAAAAGGTGTTTCGGTTGTTTATGACTCCGTCGGCAAGGACACGCTGGAGGCTTCACTCGCGTGCCTGCAGACACGCGGCACGCTGGTGAGCAATGGCACCTCGTCGGGCCCGGTAATTCTCAATGTGAAGGTACTGGGAGCCAAGTCGATCTGGATCACGCGCCCGGCCACGCGGCATTACATCGAGCCCCGCGCGCACATGCTCGACATGGCGCGCGAGCTGTTCGATCATGTGCTCGCCGGGAGCATTGTCAGCGAGCCGAAGCAGAGTTTTGCGCTTGCCGATGCGGCCGAGGCACGCCGCGCACTCGAAGGACGCAAGACGATTGGCTCCACCGTTCTTGTGCCATGAACGGCCAGTCGACGTGGATGCGCAACCGCAGGAGCACGACATGGAACTTGCCCGATGAAGGCTGTTTGGTACGACCGACAAGGACCGGCGCAGGAGGTGCTGGTGTACGGCGACTTCTCCACCCCTGTGCCTGCCGCGGGCGAAGTCCGTGTGCGGCTGGCGTTTTCTGGCGTCAATCCGGGTGACGCGAACCGCCGCGCTGGCAGGTTGCACGCGATGGACTTCCCGCCCATCGTTCCCCACAGCGACGGTGCTGGCACGGTGGACGCCGTGGGCGAGGGTGTCGATGCACATTGGCTCGGTACTCGGGTCTGGATCTGCTTTGGCCAACGTGGGCGGCCTTGGGGTACCGCTGCGCAAGCTGTCTGCCTACCCCAGGAATTGGTTGCGCTGTTACCGGATGCGGTGGGTTTCCAGCAATGCGCGTGCCTGGGAATTCCGTGCTTGACGGCGTATTCCAGTCTTGGCAATCTGGAGGATCTCGCCGGCACACATGTGCTGGTCACCGGTGGCGCCGGGGCCGTGGGGCACTATGCCGTTCAGCTCGCCAAGTGGGCCGTAGCACATGTGCTGACAACCGTCAGTTCGCCGGAAAAGGCGGAGCACGCGCGCCGTGGAGGTGCCGACGTCGTCATCGACTATCGGCGTCAGGATCTGACGACTGCGGTTCTCGATGCCACGCGAGACGCGGGTGTGGATCGCATCATCGACGTGGATGCGCCGACCAATCTGGCACAGGTGCTGGCCATCGCGGCGCAACACGCCACATGGGTTGCCTATGCCAGCGGTCCGGAACCCGTCGCTTTTCCGTTCGCCGCATTGATCCGCAAAAACATCACGTTGCGCGGCCTCTACCTGCCCGGATTGCCAGCGGCAGCTCGCCGCGCTGCGCAGCAAGGGGTCGTGCGGTGGTTGTCCGAAGTGCCCGGCAGCCAACATACCATTGACGGTATCCACTCGCTGCGCAACACGGCTCAGGCGCATCTGGCCGTCGAGGCGCGCCGCAAGCTGGGCACGGTGCTGGTTGCATGCGACTGACGGCAACGCGTGCTTGTGAACCAGGTCGCTTCTCAAATGACCATAATGGGATATTCCAGCCATCCCATGAGACATCTCGCTCGACTCATTCGCAGCGGCAGCTTGAGCGGCTACATCGAGTTGGTGCGCTCGCTTGGACGCGATCCCGAACCGTTTCTGCGCGCCGTAGGGCTACAGGCCAAGCTTCTGGACGACACCGAGACGCTGATCCCGCGGGACGCTGCGCGCGAGTTGCTCGAGATCACAGCGCGTGCCACCCATACGGGTGACCTGGCGCTGCGCCTGGCGGCCCAGCGCCGACTCTCCACGCTCGGGCCGATCAGCCTCGTGCTGCGCGAGGAGGCCACGCCGCGGGATGCCCTCGACACCTTGTGCCGCTACCTGTGGCTGGTGAACCCGTCGATGACCATACGCGTCGAGGATACCGACAGCCTCGTCATCATCCGGGAGGACTTGCTGCCTAGCCTCGGGATGCCGATGCGCCAGTCGGTCGAACTTGCCGTGGGCGTCCTGTTTCGCATGCTGCGTGATTTGACAGGACCGCATTGGCGACCGTTGGAAGTCTGCTTCACGCATCGCCCGCCCCCGGATGTCTCCGCGCATCGGTCATTTTTCGGTCGGAGCGTCAAGTTCAACCAGGAATTCAATGGCCTGGTCTGTCTGGCCGTCGATCTGTCCAAGCCGCGTGAGCTCGGGGACCCGGTTGCGGCCAGCTTCGCGCGCAAGCACCTGGAATTGGCTCTGCGCGATCGCAGTGAAAGTGTCCAGGAAGCCTGCCGTCAACTCATTTTGGCGCTGCTGTCAGGTGGCGCCTGCACCGCGCAGGAGGTCGCTCGGCACATGCGTGTCGATCGCCGCACGCTGTACCGGCGGCTCGACGTGGAGAACCTGACCTTCAGCAACTTGCTCGACCAGGTGCGTGCGAACCTCGTCGAGAGCCATTTGCGCGAGAGTGACCTGGCACTGAGAGAAGTGGCCGAACTGCTGGGCTTCTCCAGACAAAGCAGCTTCAGTCATTGGTTCAAACGACGTTTCGGCTGCAGCCCCTCTCAGTGGAGCAAGCGAGCCGTCAGTTTGGCGGCTTCGAGCGAACGCGGCGAATCAGTATCCGTGTAGAACGTGTGGCCACGACTTCCAAGAGCTGGCGCTGGACAAATGAACGCCTTGATCGGGTCGCGGCCGCTGTGGCGCCCAGATTGAGCATTCACCAGAGAACGGCGTCCTCTGGTGTCAGACGCCATTAGGTCAGTACGTCAGTAGTAACTTCTGGCGAAGTGGCTGGAGGCTCATCCAGCCCAGTCACTGCTACGGCAAGAGCACGGTGGCACCGACGGTCTTTCGCGATTCCAGCGCTCGGTGCGCATCGGCTGCCGCTTCGAGCGGGAAGGTCTGTGAAGCCTCGCTCTTGATCTTGCCGCTGAGCACCATTTCAAAGACCTCGTCGGCCATCTCCAGCATGTGCGCGCGCGGCATGATGTAGTGCATCATGGCCGGACGGGTTACCCATAGTGAACCCTTGGCGGCCAGCATCATGGTGTCGATCACCACGGGCCCAGAAGAGGTTCCATTGCTGACCAGGACGCCGCGGGGTTGCAGGCAGTTCAATGATGCGTCCAGCGTATCTTTGCCAACCGAGTCGTAGACGACCGGCACGCCCTTGCCCTCGGTGATTTCCCTGACGCGATCGACGATGCTTTCACGGCTCGTGACGATGGTATGCGCGCAGCCGTTGGCACGCGCAAGGGCTGCCTTTTCGTCCGAACTCACAGTACCGATCATGGTGACGCCGATGGCGCGTGCCCATTGGCAGGCCATCAGGCCCACGCCGCCGGCAGCCGCGTGATAGAGAATCGTCTCGCCGCCTTTGAGCGGGAACACCTGGCGAAACAGGTATTGCGCGGTCATGCCCTTCATCATGATGGTGGCGGCAGTGCCGTCGGTGATGCCGCTGGGCAGGCGAATCAGCAGGTTGGCGGGCATCACCCGCACGTCCGAATAGGCGCCCTGCGGGCCGATCAGGTAGCCGACCCTGTCACCGACGACGACGTCCGTGACATCCGGGCCAATCGCCTCGACCACTCCGACCGCATCGGAACCCAGCCCGCTGGGCAACTGTGCCGGATACCGGCCCGTGCGAAAGTAGATGTCGATGAAGTTCACGGCGATACCGGTGTGACGCACCCGGGCCTGGCCCGGACCAGGCTCTCCGACCTCGACTGTCTCCAGTCGCAGCACTTCCGGTCCGCCGATTTCATGAAAACGCACGGCTTTTGCCATGGTCAGGCCGCCTTGCGCAGATAACCCTGATGCCCTTGCCGCGGATTGGGCGCGAACCCGTTGCGCGCCAGCGTCTCCTCGACGCTGTCGTAGAACACCCCGATCTTGCTGATCTCGCGCGCCTGCCGGCCGGTCGCGATCGGTCGGCCGAACTCACGCGAGATGCGAACCAGTTGCTCGATCTGATGCACCGTGCTCATCTTGGACTTGTGGTCCTGCGTCCACAGGTTGTCTTCGGTGCCGCAACGGACATGCAGCCCCATCGCAATGCCCGTCATGTTCACCGGCAACACGTTGCGCATCGAACTCTCGACCGTCAGCACCGCGCCATCCGGAGTTGCCCGCACGAAGTTGGCCATGTTGTAGATGTTGGGTGCGTCCATGCCGCCGCTGATGGCCACCCAGTTCATGACCAGCGGACCCTTGTAGACGCCCCGGCGCATCAACCGCTCCACCGATTCGAAGCTGTTGATGTTGTAGCACTGGAAGGCGCTCTGGATGCCCGCCGCGGTCAGGCGCCGGATATGCTCTTCTACCCAGCCCGGCTGCGCCGGCACGGTCATTTCCTTGTAGGCGTTGAACACCTCCGGATCCTCCATCGAGGTTCCGGCAATGTCCTCGTAGGCCATATGCTCGAGTATATTCATCTGTGACGTGTTGACGGTCACCGTCACCTGGTCCGGCTTCGGGTCGAGTTCGGCCAGCATGTGACGCGTGTCGTCCGACAGCCACTTGGCGGCCGTACCGTCGGTCTCGGGCGCAAACGATATCGATCCGCCAACCTGGATCAGCATTTCCGGCACCGCGTGGCGCACGCCTGCGATCAATTCGTTGAACTTGGACAGCCGCTTGCTGCCGCGCCCATCGAGTTCACGTACATGCAGATGCAGCACGGTCGCACCGGCGTTGTAGCAATCCACCGCCTTCTGGATCTGCTCGGGCATCGTCACCGCGATGTCCTCGGGAAAATCGGATGGGATCCACGACGGTGCATATGGCGCCGCGGTAATGATCAGGGGCTGCTGGTTCTCCGGGAAGAGGGAGCCATCGAGAAAGTTCATGGTCGATCCTTGAATGATTAAAGCTGCAAAAGTCCGCTGGTCGGGTGGCTGCGCATTCCAGCCACCCGCGCTGGGGGTGTCAGACGGGGATGTCGCCGACGATGCCGGCCCGGTCCATCTTGCGGTGGCATGGCGGGTAATCCATCACGGCGTAGTGCTGGGTCGCCCGGTTGTCCCAGATCGCCACGCTGCCGGGTTTCCAGCGCCAGCGCACCTGGTACTCGGGGATATAGACCTGCGTGATCAGGTAACGCAGCAGGTCCGCCGCACCCGGGTTGCCGTCCTGACCGAAACGCACATTGGCAGGTGTATGGAAATTGGTGAAATGGGTCGTAAAACCATTGACGAACAGGGTTTTTTCACCAGTCTCCGGATGGGTGCGAACAACCGGATGTTCGGCATCGGGGAACTGCGCCTTGAGCGCGAGTCTTTTCTCGATCGGCATTGCAGCGCCAAAACTGGCCTCGATGCTGTGCCGCGCACGCAGGGGCGTTATCTGGGTTTTGACGGAATCCGGCAGTTTTTCGTAGGCCAGTGCCATGTTGGCCCACATCGTGTCGCCACCCACCGGCGGGCATTCGACACAACGCAGCACACATCCCATTGGTGGTTTCTCGCGCCAAGTTGCGTCGGTATGCCAGGCGTTTTCGTAACGGTCGATCGGCGCATCCGGCGACTTGTAGATTTGCACCAGACCCGGATGTGCAGGGTCGCTGCCTGCCACCGGGTGGTCTTCCAGTTGACCGAAACGGCGGGCAAAAGCCACGTGCTCCGCCTTGCTCATCGTCTGGTCGCGCAGGAACAGCACCTTGTGCTGAAGCAGCAATGCCCGGATCTCGGCAAACAGCGCGTCGCTGTGTACCGCGTCGGACAACTGCAGGCCGACGAGTTCTGCCCCGATGGCGCAGGTCAGCGGCTCGACCTGGAAACCTGTTGCAATGCTTGCGCCCATGAATCTCTCCCTGGAAGTCGTCGAAGTGCCTGTGTTGTCGCGCTGCCTACTGGTTCAACTGGATATTGAATGCCTTGACTATGCCGGCGTTGCGGTCGTACTCGGTCTTCACCGACGCCGCCAGTTCCGACGGCGTCAATTTGGTGTTGGGCTCGAAGCCCACCGAGGACAAGCGATCGACGATGGCCGGCGCGGATGCTGCCTTGAGCGTGGCCGCGTTGATCTTGTCCACGATGTCGGCCGGCACGCCGGTGGCGACGACGACACCCAGCCAGTTGCTGAAATCGAGCTCGGGATAACCCAGCTCGGCCAGTGTCGGCACCTGCGGCAGATGCGCCGAACGGGTCTTGGAAGCCACCCCGAAGGCCTTGAGCTTGCCGCCCTTGATCTGCGGCATCGACGTGACGATGCCGTCGAACATGACCGTGATCTGTCCGCCGATCACCTGGGTCAATGCAGGCGGCGAGCCGGCAAAAGGCACGTGCTGAAGATCCAGCCCGGCCTTCTGGTTCAGCATCATGCCAGCGTAATGCGAGCTGGTGCCGGCGCTGTAGGACGCAAAATTCAGCTTGCCCGGATGGGCCTTGGTGTACGTGACCAGTTCCTTCATGTCATTGGGCGCCAGGGCGGTGCCAGCCACCAGGACCAAGCCGGCACGGGCGATGGTTGCGACCGGCCGGACGTCCTTAAGCGGGTCGAAGCTGGTCTTCATGACATGCGGAATTTCGGTCAGCACGTTGCTCGCTGTCACCATGATGGTCTGCCCGTCGCGTGGCGCGCTCATCATCGCCTGTACTGCGATGGCTCCGCCGGCGCCCGGCTTGTTGTCGATCACCACCGGCTGGCCGATATCGGCGGACAACTGGTTGGCAAAAATCCGTGCCACCACGTCCATCGTGCCGCCCGCGGGCGCCGGGACCAGCAGGCGCACGGGCTTGTCGGTCCAGGCCATGGCCAGTGGCGACGCAGCCACGATGCAGACGGCCAGCAAACGCGGCAAAAGGCGGGATTTGGGAAGCAAGTTCATCGATGTCTCCTGAGTGGGGTTGTAAGGATCTGATCCGGCCAATTCTGTGCTTGACCTGCATCAACGTGGTGAGCTTATCGGTGCCCGGTCAAAGTCGATTTATATTCTGGGACATTCAATGTCTGAATTGGGACAGCGCCATGCCGCTAGATCTACCGGTGATTCGCAGTGCGAGCCTGCACGGCTACGTCGAGCTGGCACGATCGCTCGGCCTGCACCCGCACAACATGATGCGCGAGGCGGGTCTGGATCCGCGTTGTCTCGATGACCCCGAGACACCGATCAGCGTCGCTGCCGCCAGGCAACTCCTGGAGTCCAGCGCCAAGGCCGCCGGCACCGACGATTTCGGCCTGCGGCTGGCCCGCGATCGGCGCATCTCCAATCTCGGGCCGATCAGCATCGTGCTGCGTGAGGAGCCCACTGCGCGCCAGGCACTCAACACGCTTAGCCGCTACCTGCGACTGCTCAATGCGTCGCTGCTGACACTGATAGAGGACATCGATGACCTGGTCATCATCCGGGAGGACATCCTGCTCGAGGGAGCGCCGTCTGTGCGTCAGTCGATCGAACTTGCCATCGGCGTGATGTTCCGCATCCTGCTCGAACTGCTCGGACCAGCCTGGAAACCGCGCCGCGTCTGCTTCACGCACCGGCCACCGGCGAGCATGTCGATTCACCGCGGGCTGTTCGGTGGTGCCATCGAGTTCAATAGCAGTTTCAACGGCATCGTCTGTTCCGCATCGGACCTTGCAGCCCGGCTTCCGGTCCATGCGTCCGGCATGTCGCCCTACGCAAGGCGTTTCCTGGACCAGGCCCTGTCCGGCATGCGCGGCAATTCCGTCGACTCGGCGCGCCAACTGATCGCGGCCCTGTTGCCCGGTGGCCGCTGCACCGCCGACCAGGTGGCCCAGCATCTGGGCGTGGACCGAAGGACACTGCACCGCCATCTGCAGTCGCAGGGCACCAGCTTCTCATTGCTGCAGCAGTCGATCCGGGCCGAATTCGCGAAGCGCCAGATCCGCGACAGCGACCGATCTTTGGCCGAACTGGCCGAACTGCTGGGTTTTTCGGGTCCGAGCGCGTTCGCCTACTGGTTTCGCAAGCAATTCGGCTGCACGGTCTCGCAATGGCGCGCAAGGCCGGCCAATGATACTTAGGGCTATTCGCTGATTTGTGCTGGGTCTAGTTCGGCAGCAGTGCCCGGCGCACCGGGTAAACCGGATCGAAATCCACGCGCAAGGTAGCCATCGCGAGGTCAAACACGCCGGCCATGCTGCGCTTGGCCTCTGCAGCCACGCTTGGCCCGTTCTTTCCGGCGGCGGAGGTGAGCACGTCCAGCACGTGCACCGGGGTGACCTGTTTGATTGGCAGTGGGCCGATTTTGCCGAACACCACGCGTTGCAGCATGTCCAGGCGGCGCTTTTTAGTCACCGCCTCCCAGTCCTTCATCGCCAGCCATTCGTGCGCCACGGACTCGAAGGTGGTGGCACCGTCCTGGTCGCGACGCAGGCGGGCAAGCGGTCGATCGTGCGCCGGATTGATGCCCTGCTTGACGAGGTCGCGAGCGCGGGTGCGTTCGTCGCGGGCTTCGGCCAGCGTGAAGCGGCCGCCTTCGCGGCGTGCCTTGGCTTGTGCGAGTGTCTCGCCTCTGGGGGCAACTGCATAGTCGCC
>JANNKD010000028.1:0-4874 GCA_031396115.1 Gammaproteobacteria bacterium | reverse complement strand
CCTACCGCGCGTTCTGCAGCGCGTTCTGGTCGAAGTCCCGGTCCTTGAAGCCGTTGCGGAACTTGTAGTCCTTGAACAGCAGGGTGGTGCTCTTGCCGGTCTGGTGGTTGACCATGTCGAGCTTGCCGGGCCGCCAGTACTTGCCGAGGTACTGCTGGTAGTCGGCCAGGACCAGCGTCTTCAGCAGGCTCTGCTTGCGGTCGTAGTACTCGAGCTTCAGCGGGCGGTACTCGGCCTTGTCCATCCACACGACCATGCGCGTGTAGCCCGAGTCCTTGTCGACGGGATAGCGTTCCGACACGAAGCAATCCTTGCCGTCGACGGTCTCGTCGCGCAGGTACTTGTAGGTGTACTTCTCCGGTTCCTGCGAGCCGAGGTCCTCGTAGGCGAATTCGCTGCCCATGAACGGGCCGGACTTGTTCGAGGAGGCGATGCGCTTGACGCGCTTGACCGCCGGCAGGTACAGCCAGCGGTCGTCGTCGGCTTTCTTGTGCGAGTAGGTCAGCAGCGCGGTACCGGCGACGTCCTTGGGCTGGTCGAAGATGATCATCGACTTGTCGCCGTCGGCCTTGGTCTCCAGCGCCTTGTTGCGGATTTCGCGCTTCGATTCCTCGCCCTGCTTGTTGCGCAGGATCATCTGCATCGTCGCGCGGGTGTCGCCGTAACCGTCGCCTCGGCGGTCGGCCTCGACGGCGATGGCCAGGCCCTTCTCCTCGGGCGTTTCGGCAAAGGCCGGTGCGGCGAGCAGCGCCAGCAGCGCCACCCAGAGAATGGCGTTCAGGACCTTATTGTGCGGGGACGGGTTCATTGCGGACATCCTCGGAAGAAGCGGAAGTTTGCGGTTCGCGGTCGATCCACAGCACCAGCAGCGGCAGCAGCAGCAGGTCCACCGGCAATGCCAGCAGGATCGCGATCGTGGTCAGCAGCGACATGGTCGCATTCGGCAGGAACGACGACATCGCCAGGATGGCGAATCCGGACGCCAGGATCGCGGTGGTGACGATCATGGCCGAGCCGGCCTCGTGGAAGGCATAGCGGATCGCCGCCTCCGGGGCCAGCTGGTGCTCGCGCCGGCCGCGCAGGTACTTGGACAGGAAGTGGATGGTGTCGTCGACGATGATGCCGACCACCATGTTCATGACCACGGCCATGGTGAAGATGATTTCGCCGTTGATCAGGGCCCACACGCCGAAGGCCATGCCCAGCGGCACCAGGTTCGGGATCAGCGTCAACAGGCCGAACTTCCACGAGCGCAGGCCCGGCAGCAGCAGCAGCGAGATGCCGGCCATGCACAGCGGCAGCGACAGGAAGTTGCTCTCGATGTTGCGCTTGGCGATGTGCGAGAACATCACCGGCGGGCCGGTGCCGTGGGTCTCCAGCTTCGGCGCGTTCTCGTGCAGCCACTGCCGCGCGCGCTCCTCGGTCTCGCGCGTCTCGCGCGACTTCATGTTCTCGAAGGTGACGATGAAGCGCAGCGAGGATTTGTCGATGTTGATCTGGTTGTTGAGGTCCAGGCCGAACGGCAGCGACATCTCGTACAACAATAAGTACTGCGCGGCCAGCTCCCGATCCTCCGGCAGCTTGTACCAGGCCGGGTCGTCCGCGTGCATGGACTTGTTCAACCGCTTGAACACGTCGGCGAAGTTGCCGACGAACAGCACCTTGGGCTGGGTCTTCCACCAGTCGGCGAAGGCCTGCACCTGGCGCAGGAACTCCGGGTCGGCGACGCCGTTGGGCTCGCCGGACTTGAGCGACCATTCGATGTAGTAGAAGCCGATGTGCTCATCGACCACCTTGTCGGTCTCGGATCGGAAGCGCACGCTCTCGTCGAAGTAGTGCAGGAACTTGTCGTTGGCCTCGTTCAGCGGCACCAGCGCGGTCAGGCCGACGATCAGCGCTACGGTGAACCAGCCGACCGCCTTCCGGTTGCTCAGCACGAACTCGGCGTGGCGGTCCATCAGCTTCTTGAGGAACTCGGCCTTGCGCTCCCTGGGCACGCGCGCGGGCAGGATCGCCAGCAGCGCCGGCAGCATGTAGATCGCCAGCAGCCAGGACAGCATGCCGCCCATCGAGGTGATGTTGCCGAGCGCGGTCAGCGGCGGCGAATCGGTGAAATTGGTGCCGAGGAAGGCGAGCGAGGTCGTGGCGGAGACCAGGAACACCGGCGTGAAATTCACCCGCAGCGACTCGACGATGGCGTCGTGCTTGGCCCAGCCCTCGCGCATCAGCGCGAACATGGTCAGGCAGATGTGCACGCTGTCGGCCACCGCCAGCACCATGATGATCTGCGGCGCCTGCAGCACCGGCGGGGTCAGGCCGATGCCGAAGTAACCGGCCAGGCCCATCGCCGACAGCGACGAGAAGCTCACCACCAGCAGCGTGCCGAACACGGCCCAGCCCGAGCGCAGCATCAGCCACATGATCAGGAAGATGACGAGGTACATCGCCGGCACCAGCGTGCCCATGTCCTGCTTGGCCGCCTCGGTGAAGGCGTTGCTCATCATGTTGGAGCCCGTGAGGTAGATGTCGACCTCCGGGTACTTGGCGAGGATCTGGTCGCGCAGTTCGCGCGCCTTGGCCACGGTCTCGGGCAGCTCGTTGGGTGTGGCCTGCGGGAACTGCGAGTTGACGCTGACCACGGTGACGCGGCCGGTCTTGTTGATGTAGCGATGCAGCAGCGCCGACTCGCCCATCGAGCGCTCCTTGGTGCGCGCGATGATCGCCGGTGTGAGCTCCGTTTCCTCCGGCAGCAGCGCCGCGACCTGCAGGTCGTCGCCCTCGGCCTGGGTCCACTGGAAGTTGGTGATCGAGTCGACCCGGATCGTGTACGGCAGCTTCCAGGCTTCGCGCGTGGCCTCGCGCACCGCCTCGAGCGTGCGCGCGTTGAACACGTCGGCGTTGCCGCTGCCTTCCTTCGGCAGGAATGCGAACAGGATCGCGTCGGACTTGTTGTAGACCTTCTGCGCCTCGTCGAAGGCCTGCAGTTGCGGGTTGCCCGGGCCGAAGTAGGCGCGGAAGTCCGTGTCGAAATGCAGGTGCCGCGCACCGGCGGCCAGCACGCCGATCACGACCAGCGAGGACAGCACGACCAGCCAGCGCCAGCGCACGATCCAGCGCGCATAGCGCACCACGGCCTGGTCGTAGCGGGAGAGTCGTTCCGGTGTCGTATTCATTGCCCCACCCCCTGATCCGTCGTGCCAGATTCGCTCCGGCGCGGCGTTGTTTCAACTACGTGCGAGGTCGTCGTTCCGCCCACGGTCAGTCCCCCTGGAACTCGGCCGGCCGGCGCGCCTTGAACGCCTCGACCCCGCGGCGCGCGTCGCGCGACAACAGCAGCCGCAGGAACTTGAAGCGCAGGCGCGACAGCGCCGCGCGCGCGCCCCGGTCCTGCATGCGCCGGACCGACTCGAGCGTGGCTTGCACGCCGAGCGGTGCCTGCTGCGCGATCTGCCCGGCGATGGCGATCGCCGCGGCCAGCGCCTCGCCAGGCCGCACGACTTTCTGCACGAGGCCGATGCGCAACGCCTCGGCAGCGTCGAACTCGTCAGCGGTGAGCAGGTGCAGGTAGGCGTTGTTGGTGCCCACCGCCGTCGGCCAGCGCGCGGTGCCGCCACCGAACGGGAAGATGCCGCGTGCGACCTCGGACTGCGTGAAGCGCGCGGTGTCGGACGCGACCGTGACCTGACCGTTGAGCGCCAGCTCGATGCCGAGCGTGTAGCACGGCCCCTCGACGGCGGTGACGACCGGTTTGCGGCAGGGGCGGGTCTGCACGCCCCAGGGGTCGATCGTGCCGCGCGGGACGATCGGCTTGAACAGTTCCTTCGGCATGTGCGCGACGATCTTGGCGAGGTCCAGGCCGCTGGTGAAGTAGCGGCCTTCCGCGAACAGCACGCCGCAGCGCAGCTCGCGGTTGCGGTCGAGCTCGGCGTAGGCGCGCGCCAGCTGCCCGATCATCTCGGGGTCGAAGGCGTTGAGCTTGTCGGGGCGGTTGAGCCCCATCAGCAGCAGGTGGCCGCGCTGCTCGACGGTGATTTTCTGCGTCACGCCGGGCCCGCCATGCGGTTGTGCGGCCGCAGGTGCTCGAGGTACTCGATCAGGCCGGTGAAGCCGGCTTCGAGGAATTCCTTGCTCTGCGAGGCCTTGGCCATGCCGACGCAGCCCTCGATGCTGCTGATGACGAAAGCTGCAGCGGCCTGCGCATCCACGTCGGCGCAGACCGAGCCGCTGGCCTGGCCCCGGAGCAGCGCGTTGGCGGTGGACTTGCGCCAGTCGTGCAGGATCGCCGACAGGCGCTGGCGAAAGCCCTCATCCACGCCGGACATCTCCTGCGTGAGGTTGTTGAACGGGCAGCCGATGGTCAGCGCCATCTGGGTACGCGCCTTGAGGCGCTCGCGGATGGTGGCGATGGCGGCGTCGATCGGATTGGTGGCCTGCTCAATCGGCCGCCAGGACTCTTCCATCCACGGCCGCACCACTTCGTCGACCACGGCGTAGCCGAGCTCGAGCTTGTTGGCGAAGTGGTGGTAGAGCGCCCCCTTGGTCACGCCAGCGTTGGCCAGGATCGAGTCGAGGCTGGCGGCGCGAAAGCCGTTGCGGTGGACCTCCTCGAACGCACGCTCGAGGATTTTTTGCCGGGTCTGGTCGGGCTGGCGCTTTACGGCGGCGTGGGACATCGGGGGCCTGCGGGTGAGAACCAAGAATTACATACCGACCAGTATGTATGTAGCGGGCGCGGCCCGTCAACTGCCCGGTTTTAGGGCGTTTTGACGGGTCGTTGGCGCCGGGCCGACGACCTTGCCAGGTCCGGACCTCGTTATGCTGTCGCCCAAGTTAGTGAGGACGACGACGCATGAGCGAAGAACAAACTGCCGGCA
>JANNKD010000334.1:0-6383 GCA_031396115.1 Gammaproteobacteria bacterium | reverse complement strand
CTGTCCATCACGCGCGAGTTCGCGCCGCTGATCGTCGGCATCCTGGTCGCCGGGCGCTCCGGCTCGGCGCTGGCGGCGCGCATCGGCACCATGCAGGTGTCACAGGAGATCGACGCGCTGCGCGTGATCGGGGTCAATCCGGTGCGCTACCTCGTGGCGCCGAGCCTGGTGGCGATGCTGATCATGTTGCCGGTGCTGACGGTGCTGGCCGACGCCGTCGGCGTGCTCGGCGCGGCGGTGTACGGCGCGCCGCGCCTGGACATCGGCTTCGACGTGTTCGCGCGCCAGACCGTCGAGTCGCTGGTGGCGGGCGACGTGCTGCAGGGCATCGCCAAGTCCGTGATTTTCGCCATCCTGATCGCGCTGATCGCGTCCAGCACCGGCTTCTCGGTCAGCGGTGGCGCCGAGGGTGTCGGGCGCGCGGCGACGCGGGCGGTGGTGGTCTCGATCAGCAGCCTGGTCGTGGCCGACATGGTCTTCACCTTCCTGCTGGCGCGATGAGCACGCCCAGCCCCGCGATCGAACCGGTGATCGACGTGCGCGACCTGAGCGCGCACTACGGCCGCCGCGAAGTCCTGCACGGCGTGAACCTCACCGTCGCGCCCGGCGAGATCCGCGTGATCATGGGCGGCTCCGGCTCCGGCAAGACCACCTTGTTGCGCCACCTGCTGGGGCTCAATCGCCCGACGTCGGGGACCGTCCGCGTGCTGGGCCACGACGTCGCCCGCCTGAGCGAAGAGCAGGCCGAGCCGCTGCGCCGCCAGATCGGGGTGTCGTTCCAGGGCGGGGCGCTGTTCAACTCGATGACGGTCGGCGAGAACGTGGCGATGCCGCTGCGCGAGCACGCCACGCTGGACGAGAGCACACTGCGCGTCATGGTGCGCCTGAAACTCGAGGTCGTGAACATGGCCGGCTTCGAAAACCTGATGCCGGCGCAGCTGTCCGGCGGCATGACCAAGCGCGCGGCGCTGGCGCGCGCCATCGCGCTCGATCCCAAGCTGCTGTTCTTCGACGAGCCCTCGGCCGGCCTCGACCCGGTGGTCGCGGTGGAGCTCGACGAGCTGATCCTCAAGCTGCGCGACGCGATGCGCATGACCATCGTGGTGGTGACGCACGTGCTGGAGAGCGCGGTGAAGATCGCCGACCGCATCACCGTGCTCGACGCCGGCCGCGTCATCGCCGACGGCCCGGTCAGCGAGATCCGCGACCATAAGAGCGAGCAGGTGCAGGACCTGTTCCAGCGCCGGCCGCGCCAAACCGAGGTCAATGCCGACGACTACCTGCGGCGCCTGACCGAGGAGACGACCGGGTGAAGCGCGACACCGTCAACTATTTCGCCGTGGGCGGCTTCGTGCTGGCCGGCTTCGTCGCGCTCGGCGCGCTGCTGCTGGTGCTGACCGGCAAGCGCGGACCGGAGGACGAGTACGTGGTGCGCTATCGCAACGTCACCGGCATCCGCGTCGGCACGCCGGTGTACTACCAGGGCTATCGCATCGGGCAGGTGCACGGCAT
Source organism: Gammaproteobacteria bacterium (assembly GCA_031396115.1). GTDB lineage: Bacteria > Pseudomonadota > Gammaproteobacteria > Nevskiales > Nevskiaceae > JACPFV01. Next base: position 4,871 of record JANNKD010000334.1, on the reverse strand, counting down.
CCACCCCGAGCACGAGGCCGGCGGCACGCGCTATCGCGTGGCGCTGGCGGTGCAGCAGGACTGGCCGATCCCGGAGGACAGCATCGCCGCGGCCCTCGCCAGCGGGCTGCTCGGCGACGTCTCGATCGCCATCAGCGAGGGCAAGAGCGAACGCAAGCTCGAGCCCGGCGCCGAGATCGCGGCGCGCGAAGGGGGCGACCTGTTCACCGCGTTCAACGAGCTGGCCGCCGAAGTGCAGTCGCTGACGCGCAACAGCGTGCGGCCGCTGGTGGACCAGCTGGCGGAGACGCTGGGCGAGGGCGGGCCGATCGTCACCGACCTGCGCGCGCTCCTGGTCAAGCTCAACGCCGGCGCCGACGGGCTGAGCAAGGTCGTGGGGCCCGATAACCAGCGCCAGCTGGGCTCCTTGTTGAAGAACATGAACGACGCCTCGACCAACGCCAGCACGTTGTCGGCCGAGCTGCTCGAGACGCGCAAGCGGCTCGATGCGATGCTGGCGCAGGCTGAGGCGCTGGTCGCCGAGAGCCGGCCCGACGCGCGCGAGGCGGTGCGCGAGTTGCGCGTCAGCGCGCAAGCCATCGCCGAGCGCATCGACTCGGTGATGGAGCAGCTCGACGCCACCACGCGCAACATGCGCGAGTTCAGCCGCGAGATCCGCGCCAACCCGAACCGCCTGCTGTCGGGCACGCCGCCCGAAGACGAGGCCAAGAAATGAGAACAGGCGTCATTCCCGCGAAAGCGGGAATCCAGTGTTTCCTCGCCGCGCTGCTCGCGGGCTGCTTCGGTTCCTCGCCGCCGCTGCCCGACGACGTCAACTACCGCCTGCAGCTCGCGCCGGCGACACAGCGCTTCGAGGCGCCACGCATCGCGGGGCTGGTCGTGGTGGAGCGGCCCACCGCCGCCGCGCTCTACAGCTCGCGCGACGTCGTCTACAGCGAAGGCCCGCCGAACCAGCTCTCGCACTACCACTATCACCACTGGGCCGACCCGCCGCCGCAATTGCTGCAGCAGGGACTGGTGGACCACCTGCGCTCGGCCAACCTGGCCTCGAACGTGACGCTCGAAGCCGGTCGCCTGCTGCCGGCCTATCGAATTTCTGGCGTGGTGCGGCGCTTCGAGCGGCAGAAAATCGGCTCCGGCTGGCAGGCCGCCGTGTCGCTCGAGCTGCGCGCCGATACTGTCGGCGGGAGCGAGCCGTTGCTGCTGCGGCAGTACGAGATGGTGAGCGCGGCTGACGGTGACGGCATGGAGGCGACGGTGCAGGCTTTTGCCAAGGCCACCGGCTCGCTGTTTGACCGCTTCGTCACGGACCTCAACCAGGCGTTGCCGGCGGCCGAGCCGACGACCGCGCGGCCGTAGAAATCAACGTCATTCCCGCGAAAGCGGGAATCCAGAAGGCTCTGGATGCCCGCTTTCGCGGGGATTAAAGGCATAGCCAGGCTGACCTGTCAGAAATGACAGTTTCGCAGCGCAAGGTGCCCCGGTAGGCTTTCCTTCGCGCCTGACGCGCCACGATCTGGCTTCCTCAGGAATTCCTCAGGAATAACTAAGGATTTTCACGGAACCCTGCGTCCAATATCTGCTTGGCACCTGGTTCGGATGCGCGCAAGAAATAAGTACGGGCCGCCTCGGCCCAGACAACTAAAAGGAAGTCACTTCATGTCCGCACACCGTCGCGCAAACTCGATTGCGAGCTCGCTGTTTTTCATCTCGCTCGGTCTGTTGGCCGCTGCCGCGCCACCGGTTTCCGATGCGCACTTTGTTGAGTCGGAACTCTCACCGCATTGCGCGCCCTCGGGCGCAGCTTGCCCGGGTGGACAAGTCAGGATGTACCGCAGGGACATCAACAGTCCATGGATAAGCGCCACAGCGCTTCGCGCCTTGGCACCTCAGCAGTGCAAACCGGAGTGGACGCATTGCAAATACTCAACCAGTTACTGCGACGCTGGCACAGGCTTGCCGTCTGCAACGCAGGGTTCTATTAACGGGGTCAAGTACACTGACGTCAACCACGTTCAGCCCGATACCAACGTCCCACCCAATGGGCGGGTCTACTCGAGCCAGTGCCAGACCCCACCACCGGTTTCATACACTTCTGGTCTGCCGGCTCCGGACAGCGCCAACGACGGCAAGCCTTGCCCCGAGTGCGCCAATCCCGTGAATCCGGCCACCGGCAACAAATATCAGAAAGACACCGATTACCGCGGACCGGGGGCGCAGGCCCTCGTGTTCGAGCGCTCCTACAACAGCTTTGGCGAGGGCAGCGGCGACATCGGCGCCCGCTGGCAGCATAACTTCAGTCGCTCGCTGCGCGCGGATAACGGACCGGAAGCGTATGCGCCTGGCTCCGCGACCCAATCAGTGAGCCACCCGTCAGCTGAGGCTGCGTGTATGTCGGGTTGGGAGGAGATCAGGACTCGCCGGCCGGGGCTTGCGGCCACGTCGCCGAGCTGGGATGGCACTTCGTGCACGCTCAAGGAAGGTTTGATCGTCCGGGGCGTGGCGCCCATATACAACTCGGCGTCCATTCATAACCCTTCGCTGGTGGCGTTCCATGCTGTGCGGCCGGACGGCAAGAGCTACCGTTTCGCCGTGGCTGGAAGCTCCTTTACCCCTGCGTCGGATGTCACCCTCAAGCTCGAGTCGGTGTCCGGCGAGTACAAGCTCACGGACAGCAAGGACACCGTCGAGCTCTATAACTCTGCCGGTCAGCTCACGAAGGTCACAGACCGCGGTGGCTACGAGCAGACTCTGACTTACGTCGGCGGGAAACTCACCGAGGTTGTGGACTCGTACGGGCGGAAACTCATCTTCGGCTACACAGGAAACCACATTACTTCGGTGACCGATCCGGACGGCAAGCAATTCATCTACGGCTACGACGGCGATGTTCTGGCTAGCGTGACCGGACCGGACCAGAAGACCCGGACATATTGGTATCAGCAGCCTGGCTTCCCTCATGCACTGACCGGCATTCGCGATGAGGACCACGTCGAGGGACATCCGGACTTCGCTCGCTGGACCTACGACAGCATGGGTCGCGTGTTCACGTCCGAGCACGCCAATGGACTCGACGGATGGCATCGGTTCACCTACGACGTCAATGCGTCGGGCAACTGGGTCACGACTGTCGAGGACGCGCTCGATGCAGTTCGCACCTATGAGTTTGAGCTGATCAACGGCGTCCACAAGATCCGCAAGATCACTCAGCCATGCCTGCCGAACTGCGGCACGTCGACGTCGGAGACGGAGTACGACGGTAACGGGTTCATCGACTGGAAGACGGACTTCAACGGGAACAAGACCGAGTACTCGATCGATTCCCGGGGCCTCGAATTCTCGCGTACCGAAGCCTTCGGCACGTCACTCGCGCGCACGATCACGACCGAGTGGGAGACGGCGTATCGCCTGCCGAAGAAGATCACCGAGTCCGGCCGCATCACCGACTTTACGTACGTGAGCGGCATGCTAAGCACCCAGGCCGTCAAGGACAGCACGACGCTGGAGACCAGGACCACGACCTGGACTTACAAGTCCCGCAGCCGCGTGGAGACCGTCAACGGGCCGCGCACCGACGTCACCGACGTGACGACCTATGCGTACTACCCGGACTGTACGACCGGCGCGGAGTGTGGGCAGCTCTACACGATCACGCGACCGCTGGGCCTCGTGACCACCATCGAGGACTACGACGCCCACGGCAATCCGTTGCAGATCAAGGATCCGAACCTCGTCGTTACTGCGCTGACCTACGACTTGCGTCAGCGCGTGAAGACCCGATCGGTCGCGGGCAGTCCGGCGACTGTTTTCGACTACACCGGCGCGGGGCAACTCGACAAGGTCACGCTTCCGGACAGCAGCTTCCTCGATTACACCTACGACGATGCCCGTCGCCTGACCGACATCGAAGATAATCTGGGCAACAAGATTCACTACGGGCTCGACGGATTGGGCAACCGGGAGCGCGAGGAAACGTCCGACACGGGCGGAGTGAAGCGCGTCCAGATCAAGCGATACAGCTCGTTGGGTCGCCTCGATCAGGTCAAGAACGCGGCGGGTGAGGTCGTCACGGAGTTTGGATATGACGCACACGGCAGCCGCGTCAGCCAGCGCGACCACATCCGGGCGGGCGAGTTTGCGGACACGGCGTACTTCCCCGATGCGCTGAACCGCATCGAGCGCATGCAGACCGCGGACGGCAATACGCTGTACGGCTATAACGCGCTCGACCAGCTCGAGACTGTCACCGATCCGCGTGGGCTCATCACGACATATGCCTACAGCGCGTTCGGCGACCTGAAGCAACTGATCAGTCCGGACACCGGCACGACCGACTATCCGATCTACGACTCCGCCGGCAACCGGAAGCAACAGACGGACGCGCGCGGGATCACCGTGAACTACACCTACGACGCCTTGAGCCGCCTGACCCTGATCAACTATCCCGGGACGGCGGAGGACGTTACGTACAGCTACGACGGCACGAACTACTCGATCAATCCACCCAGCAGCACTCCGAACGGCGAGGGCCGGCTGACGGGCATTACCGACCAGAGCGGCACCAGATCGCTGCAGTACGATGCGCGCGGCCGGCTGATTTACCAGCCATTCGTCACGGGTGGAATCACCTACACCACCATCTACCAGTACGACGAGGCGGATCGGATTCGCGTTATCACCTACCCGAGTGGGCGCATCGTGACGTATGAGCGCGATGCGGTCGGGCAGGTGGAAAGCGTTACCAGCCAGCACGGTGGGACCACGAGCACCGTTGCCGACAATGTGGAGTACATGCCCTTTGGCGACATCAAGAGCTACACGCTCGGCAACGGCGTCGCAGTCAGTCGCGAACATGACCTCGATGGCCGAGT